>DATADT010000271.1:0-6859 GCA_036258355.1 Burkholderiales bacterium | reverse complement strand
TGCCGTTCTCTGGCGACGATGATGGCACAGACGTCTCGTTCGGGTTGGGCGTCGCGTACAACTTCACCCGCAACTTCGGTCTCCGGGCCGAGTACGAGTTGTTCAAGACCGAGGACGCTGACGTGAATCTGCTCTCGGTTGGCGTGGTCTGGAAATTCTGAGCCGATCGTCGCTAATCGGCCCGCAGGGAGGGCGGCTTGGGCCGCCCGTTTCTCGTTTGCCGGCGCCACCCGCTTGCCATCGGCATTTGGCCGTTCCGACAACTCGTTGTAGTGTGTGCGGTTGTCGGTAAAACAATAACAGGGGTTTGGCATGAAAAAGGGAAGGTGGCTGGTCGTTCTGGGATTGCTGGCGGCCGCGGTTTCCGGCCCGGCGTCGGCGCAGTTCTACGTCGGCGGCTCGGTCGGCTACACCCAGTTCAACGATGTTTGCGAAGTCGCCAACGTTCCGTGCGATGACAACGACACGGGCTGGCGCGCTTTTGGCGGCTATCAGTTCAACCAGTACTTTGCGCTGGAGCTGGGGTTTGCCGATCTCGGCGAGGCGACCGGTTCAGGCACGATCGGCAGCTTCGCCGTCGAGGTGAAGGAAGCCGTGGACCTGTCCGCGCTCTTGACCTTTCCGGTGGCGGACCGCTTGTCGCTGCTGCTAAGACTCGGTGCACATCGCGTCCGAACGACGGTGGACCAGGAGGGTCCGGGCTTTGGGACTTTGCACGACGCCAAGACCGGCTCGAGCTTCACCCTGGGCGCCGGCGCGGAGTACTCGTTCGGCAAGCTCGGCGTGCGCGCCGAATGGCAGCGCTACGACAACGTCGCCAGCGGCACCGACGCCGAGAGCGATATCGACGTCTTCAGCGTCGGCCTGCTCTTCAGGTTCTGACCGGCCTGCCGCGGCCGGGTGCCGGCGCAGCTTCGCAGCGCTCTGGCAGAATCGCGGGCATGCCTTCAGACCGGTATTTGGGCCTCCGGTGTTCAAGCCGGTATTTGGGCCTACGATGAGCGTCGAACCCGACCGCATGATCTCGACGCGGCCCGCCTCGCCGCAGGAAAGCGAGTTCGAGCGCTCGCTCAGGCCCGGGACGCTCGCCGAGTACGTCGGCCAGGACAAGGTTCGCTCGCAGCTCGAGATCTTCATCGCCGCGGCGCGCGGCCGCGGCGAGGCGCTCGATCATGTGCTGCTGTTCGGGCCGCCCGGCCTGGGAAAGACCACGCTCGCGCACATCATCGCGCGCGAGCTCGGCGTGAACCTGCGCCAGACGTCCGGGCCGGTGCTCGAGCGGCCCGGCGACCTCGCCGCGATCCTCACCAACCTCGAGCCCAAGGACGTGCTGTTCATCGACGAAATCCACCGCCTTGCGCCGGTGGTGGAGGAGATCCTTTACCCGGCGCTCGAGGATTTCCAGATCGACATCATGATCGGGGAGGGGCCGGCGGCGCGCTCGATCAAGCTCGACCTGCCGCCGTTTACGCTGGCTGGCGCGACCACGCGCGCCGGGATGCTGACCAACCCGCTGCGCGACCGATTCGGCATCGTGGCGCGCCTGGAGTTCTACAGCGAGCAGGAACTCGCGAAGATCGTGCAACGCTCCGCACGCCTGCTGAAAGTTCCGCTCGAGCAGGATGGCGCGGCCGAGATTGCCCGCAGGTCGCGCGGCACGCCGCGGGTGGCGAACCGGCTTCTGCGCCGGGTGCGCGACTACGCCCAGGTCAAGGGCGACGGCACGGTCTCCAAGCCGGTCGCCGAGGCCGCTCTCAAGATGCTCGACGTCGACGCGCTCGGCCTGGACATGATGGACCGGAAGCTCCTGCTCGCGGTGATCGAGAAGTTCGGCGGCGGCCCGGTCGGGCTGGACAACGTCGCGCACGCCGTCGGCGAGGAGGCGGACACGATCGAAGACGTGCTCGAGCCCTACCTCATCCAGCAGGGCTACCTGCAGCGCACCCCGCGCGGGCGCATCGCCACGCTGCTTGCGTATCGCCATTTCGGAATCGTTGCGCCCGCCGCGGTGAAGGACTTGCTGTCCGATACCTGAAGATCTCGGTGCGGGTGTACTACCAGGACACCGACGCGGGCGGCGTGGTGTTTCACGGCCAGTACCTCGCGTTCATGGAGCGCGCGCGCAGCGAGCTCTTGAACGAGGCGGGAATCGAGCTCGCGCGCTTCGTCGAGCGTCACGGCATTCTCGTCATGGTCCACGACATCCATGTGATCTATCACCTGCCGGCGCGGCTCAACGAGCTGCTCTCGGTGAGCGCCGAAGTGGTTAAAATGGGCCGCGCGAGCTTCGTGTTCCACCAGCGCGTGGAACGCGGCGCCGAGCTCCTGGTCGAAGCGGACGTCACGATTGCACTGGTCGACCGCAAGCGGATGAAGCCCGCGCGCATGCCCGCAGAACTCGAACAGGTGTTGTCGAAATGACCGTCACGCAAGACCTCGACATCTGGACGCTGATCCTCCACGCCAGCATCGTGGTGAAAGTCGTCATGGGGCTGCTCGTCCTGGTGTCGTTCATGTCGTGGATGTTCATCTTCCAGAAGTGGTTCTCGATCCGGCGCGCCAACGGGCAGACCGACAAGTTCGAGCGCGAGTTCTGGAGCGGCAACGACCTGAACGCGCTCTACCAGGGCGCGGTCCAGCACCGCCATTCCATCGGCAGTCTCGAGCGCATCTTCGAGGCGGGGTTCCGCGAGTTCGCCAAGCTGAGGAGCGGGCAGCGCGCCGCCGACGCGAGCGACATGGTGGACGGCGCGCGGCGCGCGATGCGCGCCACGTTCCAGCGCGAGATGGATTTTCTCGAGCGCCATCTCTCGTTCCTCGCCTCCACCGGCTCGGTCAGCCCGTACGTGGGGCTCTTCGGCACGGTCTGGGGCATCATGCACGCCTTCCGCAGCCTCGCGAATGTGCAACAGGCCACGCTCGCCCAGGTCGCGCCGGGCATCGCCGAGGCGCTGGTCGCCACCGCGATCGGCCTCTTCGCCGCGATCCCTGCGGTGGTGGCCTACAACCGCTACTCGCACGACATCGAGCGGCTGGCGAACCGTTTCGAGAGCTTTATGGAGGAGTTCTCCAACATCCTCCACAGGCAGGCCGTGAGGTAGAGATGCCGGCGGTGCACCGCAAGCGGGGTCCGATGCACGACATAAACATCGTCCCGTACGTGGACGTAATGCTCGTGCTGCTCGTGATCTTCATGGTGACCGCGCCGCTCATCATGCCGGCCGTGATCGATCTGCCCACCGTCGACAAGGCGAGCGCGCCGCGCGTCGTGCCGCTCGAGGTGTTCGTAAAAGCGGACCAGGGGCTGGTCGTGCGCCAGCGCGATGCGCGCGGCGGCGTGATCAACGAGCAGACGCTGACCCGCGCCCAGCTTCCCGGGTTCATCAAGAGCCTCAAGGCGAAAGGCGGGAACGTCGAGCTGTCGGTGCTGATCGGCGGCGACCGCAACGCACGCTACGAATCGGTGCTGCACGTGATGGACGAGCTGCGCAAGGAGGGCGTGCAGAAGGTCGGGCTGCAGGTGAAGACCAAACAGTGAGATGAATACCTAGTATGAGCACGCTTACGCTGGGGCTCTTCCGCCGGGAGGAACACGCGCTCGGGCGCTCGTTCGTGCTATCCGCGGTCGTGCACATCGGGCTCGTGCTCGTGCTTTTCCTCGGCGTGCGCTGGCAGAGCCACGCGCCGGACACGGTCACGGTGGACCTCGTGGAGGCGCCGCCGCCACCGCCGGCCCCGGTGGCCGAAGCCAAGCCCGTGCCCGCGCCCAAGCCTGAGCCGCCGCCGGAGGTGAAGCCCGAGCCCCGAGTGGAAAAGCCGCAGATCGCGATCCCGGAAAAGCCAAAGCCGAAACCCAAGCCGGAGCCCAAGCCCAAGCCGGAGGCGAAGCCGAAGCCGGAGGCGAAGCCCAAGCCCGACCCCGAGTTCCAGAAGCGGCTGCAGGAGCAGGTGGCGCAGGAGCAGAAAGCGCTCGACCAGCAGCGCGCGGAGCGCGAGCTGCGCGAGCTGATCGCGAAGCAGCAGGCGGACACTGCGCGCCAGGCCGCCGCAGCGCGCAGCAATGCGTTGAACGAGTACATCGCCAAGATCCAGGCGAAGGTGCGCTCGAGCTGGATCCTGCCGCCCGACATCCAGGGAAACCCCGAGGCGATCTTCGACGTGGTGCAGCTGCCGACGGGCGAGGTGCTGTCGATCCGGCTGGTGAAGTCGAGCGGCAACGCCGCCTACGACGCCGCCGTCGAGCGCGCGATCCTCAAGTCCTCGCCGCTGCCGCTGCCAAGCTCACGGGAGCTCTTTTCCCGCGACCTGAAACTTACCTTTCGCCCGCAGGACAAATAGGATGGCGTTCTGCTACAAGAAGACCGGAGGCGCATCCGCTTGCGGAACATGACACAACTCGTGCTGGGCCTGGTTCTTCTGGCCGGGGCATCCCGTGCCGCGGCCCAGCTCTCGATCGAGATCACCGGCCCTGGGGTGCAGCGCACCCCCATCGCCATCGTGCCGTTCGTCGGCGAAAACACGGTCGGCACCAGCCTGACCGGCATCGTGCGCGCCGATTTGGAGAGAAGCGGCCTGTTCCGCGGGCTCGAGATCCCGCCGCTCTCGCCGCACCCGAACGAGAACTCGCCGGTGAACTACGGCGAATGGCGCTCGCGCCTGGCCGACGCGCTCGTCCTCGGCTCCGTCGCGCAGAATGCCGACGGCCGCTTCGAGGTCCGCTTCCGCGTCTACGACGTGGTGAAGCAGGCACCCCTCGGCGCGATCGCCTACCTCTTCACCAAGGAGAACGCACGCGCCGCGGCGCACCGTATCGCCGACTTCGTCTACGAGAAGCTCACCGGCGAGAAGGGCGTGTTCTCGACCCAGATCGCCTACGTGGTGAAGCGCGGCCCGAACTACGAGCTGCAGATCGCCGACTCCGACGGCGAGCGGGCCCAGTACCTGCTGCGCTCCAACGAGCCGATCATTTCCCCGGTCTGGTCGCCCGACGGGCGGCGCGTCGCCTACGTCTCGTTCGAGCAGAAGAAGCCCGTCGTCTACGTTCACCACCTGAGCGAGAACAAGCGCCAGGTAGTGGCGAGCTTCAAGGGCTCGAACTCCGCGCCCGCGTGGTCGCCGGACGGCAAGACGATCGCGGTCGTGCTCTCGGTCGAGGGCGGCTCGCAGATCTTCCTCATCAATTCCGACGGTAGCGGGCCGCGCCGGCGCATCAGCAACTCCAACTCGATCGACACCGAGCCGCGCTACTCGACCGACGGGAAGTGGCTTTACTTCACCTCCGACCGCGGCGGCAGCCCGCAGATCTACCGCATGCCCGCCACCGGAGGCGAGCCGCAGCGCGTCACCTTCAAGGGCAGCTATAATGTCTCGCCGCGCCCCAGCCCCGACGGACGGGTCCTCGCCTACGTGACCCGCGAAGCCGGCAAGTTCCAGGTGGCGCTGCTGGATTTGTCGAATCAACAGGTGCAGGTCATCACCGACAGCGACCGCGACGAGTCGCCGAGCTTCGCCCCCAACGGCAGGATGATCCTGCTCGCCACGATCCGGAACGGGCGCGGCGTGCTGTCGGCAGTGTCCTCCGACGGCCGCATCCGCCAGAGCCTGCCTTACGCCGGCGGCGATGTGCGCGAGCCGGCGTGGGGCCCGTTTATCGATTAGAAGGAGGGAACCCAATGCGCGCAATCCTCATAACCGCCCTCAGCGCAACCAGCCTGCTCCTCGTCGCGGGCTGTCAGACCACGCCAGAAGAGCTGCCACCGAGCCCCACCGTGGAGGAGCGCAAGCCCGCCGCCGCCAAGCCGGGCGCCGAGGCTCGCCCCGTCGAGCCTCCGAAGGTCGCGGCGGTCGACATCACTGCAGGGAAACCGGACCCAGCAAGCGCTCTCAAGGATCCGAGCAGCATTCTGTCCAAGCGGCAGATCTTCTTTGACTACGATAAGTTCGACGTCAAGGACGAGTACCGGCCGCTGATCGAGGCGCACGCGAAGTATCTACGCGAGAACCCGAACGCAAGGATGCTCATCCAGGGCAACGCCGACGAGCGCGGCAGCCGCGAGTACAACATCGCGCTTGGCCAGCGGCGCTCCGACAACGTCAAGAAGATGCTGATCCTCCTCGGCGCACGCGATGCGCAGCTCGAGTCGGTGAGCCTGGGCGAGGAAAAGCCGATGTGCGGCGAGAGCAACGAGCAGTGCTGGTCCAAGAACCGGCGCGGCGACATGTTGTATAGCGGCGAGTATTGATCTTGCGCCCCCTCCTCGCAGGACTCCTCGCGTTCTTCGCAGCGGCGCCGGCGCTCGCGCAGGGTCTCTTCGACGACAACGAAGCACGCCGCCGCGTCGAGCTTTTGCGCCAGCAGGTCGAGGCGTACCGCCAGGCGACCGACGCGCGGCTCGCCAAGGCGGAGACGGCGGCGCAGGAGGCTGCGGAGCGCTCGGCCGACCGCGGCGCGTTGCTGGACCTCTCGAACCAGATCGAAGCGTTGCGCGGCGACATCGCGCGCATGCGCGGACAGCTCGAAGTGATCAGCAACCAGGTGGACACCGCCGAGGCGCGCCAGAAGCAGCTCTATCTCGACATCGACACGCGGCTGCGGAAGCTCGAGCAGGGGCGCGAGCAGCAGGCGGCAGTACCGGACAAGCCCCCGGCGGCGGCGAAGCCGGGGGAGGCCGAGCCTTCGCCAGCCGAGGCGAAGGCGTACCAGGCAGCGCTCGACCAGTTCAAGCTCGGCAACTACTCGCTCGCCGTGGCGGCGATGCAAGGCTTTCTCGTCACCTACCCGCAGAGCCCGCTCGCGGCGAACGCGCAGTACTGGGTCGGCATGGCCTATTCCGGGCAGCGCGACTACAAGAACGCCATC
>DATADT010000270.1:0-2143 GCA_036258355.1 Burkholderiales bacterium | reverse complement strand
GACGCACTGCGCAAGCTCGTCGTGCAGCTCGCGCGCGATCGCGCGGCGCTCGCCTTCGAGCTGCGACTGGATCAGCGCCGTGAGCCGGCGGTTCTGCTCCAGCTCACGCTCGGCCGCCTGCATGCGCTTGTGCTCGGTGATGTCGCGCAGGCTGCAGATCTCCCCGATCACGCGGTCGCTCGAGGGGTCGACGAGCGGCGCGGCCGACAGCGCCACGTCCAGCACGCGGCCGCTCTTCGCAAGGCGCTGGGTCTCGACCAGCTCGACCGGCGCGCGCTGCCGGGCGGACTCGAGCTGCGCGGAGAGCTCGTCATGCCGCTCCGCCGGCGCGATCAGGCTCGCCGGGCTGCCGACGAGCTCGTGCCGAGCGTAGCCGAGCAGCCGCTCCGCCGCGGCGTTGCAGTAGGTGATCCGCCCGGCGAGATCCCGAATGATGATGGCGTCGCTCGACTGCTGCGCGACCAGCGCGAGCTGCCGGTTGTGCGCTAGGCTTTCCTCGAGTGCCTGCGCCATGCGGTTGAAGCCCTGGCTGATGGCGGCGAATTCGGCCGGCCTGAACGCCGGCAGCCGCATGCTGAAGCGGCTGCGCGTCAGCTCGGCGAATCCGTCGAGGATCTGCGGCAGGGGCTTCAGCGCGCGATCGACCAGCCAGAACACCGCGGCGTTGACGAGCACGAGGAAGGCGAGCGCGAGTAGCGCGAAGCTCTGCAGATCGTCCCAGGCCTCGACGATGGAGCGCGACGCGTCGGGCGTCACGACGATCGAGCCGCCGGGCAGGTTGAGCCGTGCCTCGGCGACCTCCGGCCACACCAGAGCGCTGAACCACTCGGGGGCGCGCTTGCCGGAGCGGTAGGTGGAAGGCGGCGACTGGTAAAGAAGCGCCCCGCTGTCGTCGTAGAACCGGATGTCGTTGCCGCGCACCCGGCCGACGCGCTTCAGCAGCGCGAGCAGCGTCCCGGTGCGCTGCGTCGTCAGGCCGGGCTCGAGATACGCCCCGGCGACGACCGTCTCGACGAGCTGCACCGCGACGCGCGTGGTCGATTCGATCTCCTCGCGCACCGAGCTGCGCAGGTCGGTCACGATGACGTACACCATCGCCGCGGTGAATGCGACCGTCAGCAGCGTGATCACGAGGTTGATGCGCACGCGAAGGCTCATCGCGCCCTCGCCCCCTGCAAACGGGTACGCAGGTCGTCGGCGGCGCCGCGCAGCGCCCGCGCCATTTCGGGCTGCGTGGCCGCATGGCCGCCGCCCTCGACGAGCCGCAGCTCGGCGCTGAGCAGCCGCCCGGCCAGTTCCAGCGCGGCGCGCGGTGGGCACACCCGGTCGCGGCTGCCCTGCACGATGAGCACCGGCGTCTCGCCCAGGCGGGTCAGGCGCGAGAGCAGCGCTCCCGGCTCCAGAAAGCAGTCGTGCGCGAGGTAGTGCAGCTGGACCCGTGCCCGCGCCAGAACGCCTTCCGGATCCTTCTCCGCAGGCGTGGCAGGTACCTCCGAATCGAGGGCCATGACGGCGTCTTCATAAGCGGTCCAGCGCTGCGCAGCCGCCGCGTCGTGCTGGCTCACAGCCGCATGGTAGCGCGCGAGAACATCGCCGCCCTCGCCTTGCGTCAGCGCCTGCCAGGCCTGCGGCACCTCCCGGCCCAGCCCGCCGAGGTACCAGTCCACCTCGCCGCGAGTGGCGAGGAATACGCCGCGCAACACCATCGCGGCGACCCGCTGCGGATACGCCCCGGCGTACGCGAGCGCGAGGGTGGCGCCCCAGGAACCGCCAAAGAGCAGCACACGCTCGAGCCGCAAATGCTTGCGCAGCGCCTCGATATCCTGAACGAGGTGCCGGGTCGTGTTCTCCTCGGTGCAGCCGGGCGGGATCGAGCGCCCGCAGCCGCGCTGGTCGAAAAGCACGATGCGATAGAAGCTCGGGTCGAAGAAGCGGCGGTGCAGCGGCTGGGTCTGGCTGCCCGGACCGCCGTGCAGAAAGAGCGCCGGGAAGCCGCGCGGGTTGCCGCACTGCTCGACATGGAGCACATGCGGGCCGCCGACCGGCAGCCGCTCTTGGGAAAAAGGCTCGAGCGCGGGATACAGGCTCATGAAAATCATGATTTGGCGCTTGAGCGGATCCGGCCCGGCCAGTTTGCACCATA
>DATADT010000269.1:0-5167 GCA_036258355.1 Burkholderiales bacterium | reverse complement strand
CGGCTGGTAGCCCGCGGACCACACCGCGCCGCTCTGCACGTCGCGCAGGAAGACGTAGCTGCCCCAGTCGTCGCGGGTGGCGTCTTCGCGCCAGCGCGTGATCCCGATATCGCCCCAGCGGCTGTACCCGGAGCCGGCGGCAGTGAGCATCACCGTGTACCGGCCGTTCGACAGCAGGTGCGCCTGCGGGTTGGCGTCGTGCGGCGAGCGGATGCGCCGCACCGCGGGAGGGTCGAGCTCGCGCACCGTGGCCGCGGTCTTCACTTCCTCGGCCCTGGGATGGGCCACCGCCACGTCGCGCGGCGTGCGTTCCTGGAGAAGCAGGTCGGTCGCCTGGACGATCGGCTCGGCGTGAAAGCGCGCCCGCATCATGCCGTCCAGCAGAGCGTTGGCGATTGCGACCACGGTCATGCCCTGGTGGTGGGCCATGAAGGCCCGCACCATCGCGACCTTCTTCCCCTCGGGCAGACGCGCCGGCGTGTAGTCGAGCGCCTCGTAGAAGCCGTAGCGCCCGAGCGCGCCGGCGGCTGCGAGCCGGCCGAAATTGCGCGCCGCGGCGCCCGGGCCGACCATCGCCGCGAGCGCCGTCGCGTAAGGCGCGATGACGGCGTTCTCGCCCAGCCCGCGCTTCAGGCCCAAGCCCGGAATGCCGAAGTTCGAATACTGGTAGGTGAGCTCGAGGTCGCGCACGTTGTAGGCCGACTCCGAGACGCCCCAGGGCACGTCGAGCTCGGCGCCGTAGGCGATCTGCCGGCGCACCACCAGGCGGCTGGTCTGCTCGAGGAGGCTCCCGGCCGGCGCGCGCATGACGAGCGACGGCATCAGGTACTCGAACATCGATCCCGACCAGGAGATGAGCGCCGCGCCATGGCCGGTCGGGGTGACGGCGCGCCCGAGCCGGAACCAGTGCCGCGACGAGATGTCGCCCTTGGCGATCGCCACGAAGCTCGCGAGGCGCGCCTCGGAGGCGAGCAGATCGTAGCAGCTCGGGTCGAGCTGGCCTTCGGCAACGCGGTAGCCGATCGAGAGCAGCCTGCGCTCGCGGTCGAAAAGAAAGCCGAAGTCCATCGCACCGGCCATGGCCCGCGCGCTCTCTTCGAGCGCCGCAAGACGCAGCTCGAGCGCGCGGTCTGCGGCCTGCACGAGGTCGCGGCTGTGGCTCTCGATCGAGCGTCGCGTGGCCTCGGCCCAGAACAGCATTTCGGCGCCGGCCTCGTCGCCGCGCTCGTTGGCGAACGCCCGGGCGATGTCGACCATCGTCGCGGCGTGAGGCCCGGCCTCGCCAAGGCCCTGGCCGAGCGCGGCGGCGAGCGCGTCGAGCGCGGCTTCGAGCTGATCGCGCGCGATCGTCTGCGTGCGCCGGTCGCCGGGAAGCGCGCGCAGGGCTGCGCGCGTGAGATCGAGCGCATCTTCGATGCCCGCGAGGCACTCGGCACCGGCCGCGGGAGCGCCGATCCACTCGCGGCACGCATTGGCGAGCGCGATCAGGTGTCCGGCGAGGTTGCCGCTGTCGACCGAAGAGACGTATTGCGGGTCGAGCGGCCGCAGATCGCGCGTGTCGTACCAATTGTAGAAGTGGCCGCGGAAGCGCGCGAGCCTGCCCATCGTGGCGAGCGTCGCTTCGATCCGCTCGACCGTGTCGGTGGTCCCCGCCCATCCGAAGTCGCGCGCACTCACCGCGGAAAGGAGGTAGAGGCCGAGGTTGGTGGGCGAAGTGCGGTGGGCGACGACCGGCTTCGGGTCCTCCTGGAAATTGTCGGGCGGCAGCCAGTGGTCCGTCGCCGTCACGAAGGTCTCGAAGTAGCGCCAGGTGCGGCGCGCGACCCGGCGCAGCGTGAGGGCGTCGGCCGGCGAGACCGGCACCCGCCCCGCGACGCGCGGCGACAGGCTCGTCCATCGCGCGATCGCCGGCGACGCGGTCCATGCGAGCACGAACGGCAACGCCGCCGGCAACGCCTCGCTTGCGCTCCACCACACGACGAGCGCCGCCGCTACGGCGAGAACGACGCCACCGCTCATGTGCCGGTAGAACCCGGGAAGGTCGAGCCGGCAGCTGACTGCCGCCTGGCCGGCCGTGACCCAGTCGAGCAGATGCCGGCGGCTGACGAGCAGCCGATAGAGCGTTCTTGCGATCGCATCGGCCATTAGCCAGGCCTGGTGCGCGAGGAACGCGACCTGCAATCCCGTGAGGAAGAGTGCCAGCTGGACGTCGACGGCGAGCGCGCGCAGGTGGCTGCGCAGCGTGATCCGCGCGCGCCGCGGCACGATCGCGGCGAGTACGGGAAGCAGCGTCGCGACCGCGATCGTCGACAAGACGAAGCCGGTCCAGACGAGCGCGGCCTGCAGCGGCAGCATCCATCCGGTCACGAGCGCCGCGAAGCTCGCCGGCCCCGACAGCGACCGGCGCAGGTTGTCCAGCATTTTCCAGCGCCCGAGCGGCGGCAGCGCGCCCGCGCGGCCGACAATCCACGGCAGCAACTGCCAGTCGCCGCGCGCCCAGCGGTGCTGGCGCGCCGCGAACACGTCGTAGCGCGACGGGAATTCCTCGACCACCTCGATATCGGAAGCGAGGCCGGCGCGCGCGAAGGTCCCTTCGAACAGATCGTGGCTGAGAAGCGTGCTTTCCGGCACGCGGCCGTCGAGCGCGGCCTCGAAGCCATCCACGTCGTAGATGCCCTTGCCGGTATAGGAGCCTTCGCCGAGAAGATCCTGGTACACGTCCGATACCGCCGCCGCGTAAGGATCGATGCCGCTCGTGCTGGAAAAGATGCGCTGGAACAGCGACCCCTCGCGGCCGACCGGCAGCGAAGGCGTCACGCGCGGCTGCAGCACGCCGTAGCCTTCGACGACGCGCCGGCTGCCGGCATCGAGCCGCGGCCGGTTGAGCGGATGCGCCATCTTGCCGATCAGGCGGCGCGCGGCTTCGCGCGGCATGCGCGTATCGGCGTCGAGCGTGATGACGTAGCGCACGCCGGCCGGGACGGCGGGCTTGATAAACGTGGTATCGACCGCGCCGCGCAGCAGCCGGTTCAGCTCGTGGAGCTTGCCGCGCTTGCGCTCCCACCCGATCCAGCGCCGCTGCCCTTCGTTCCACACGCGGCGGCGGTGGAGCAGGAGGAAGCGCTCGCCGCCGGCGGCCCGCCCGTGGCGCCAGTTCAGCCGGGCGATGCCCGCGGCCGCCGCCTCGACGAGCGCCTCGTCGCCCTCGATGCTCTCATCGTCGGCGTCGGTCCAGTCCGAGAGCAGGGCGAAATGCATCTCGTCTTCCAAGCTCGCGAGATGGTGGATCTCCAGGCGCTCAATATGCTCTTCGAGCGCCTCTCGCGTCGTCAGCAGAATCGGCACGGCGACCAGCGTGCGCAGCTCCGCAGGCACGCCTTCGCGCAACGCGAGGCCCGGCAGGATCGTCGCGCGTACTCCTCGCGTGACGGCGCGGTTCACGAGCGCCATGGCGGCATCGATCGACGGGATCACGCCGAGGGCTGCGAGCACTGCCAACCGGGCGATGTCGATCTGCGCCTCGTTCAATAGGACGAGCGGCAAGGCGAGAACGGCTACGGCGAGCGCGGCGACCGCGCCGATATAGCCGCCGAGGCCGATCGAGGTGTTGAACCGGCTGGGCCAGCTCTGCAAGGGCGCGCGGAATCCGATCTTTTCCTCGAAGGCGCGCCGCCCGCCGGCGATGAGGTGGTACCCGGGATCCCGCAAGCGGGATTGCGGATCCTTTTCACGCCCGGGCCCGGCGGCGGCGAGCGCCGCCTGCGCGACCTCCAGCTCTGTCAGCTTCGAGCCCCGCGCGAGCTCTTCGATCGCGCTGCGGTAGAGGTTGCGCGTCGCAAAATCCATGTCCGCGAAGCCGCTCACCGGCCGCAGCGTGTCGTCGATGAGGCTCGCGCTTTCGACGAGCTGCGCCCAGTCGACGTCGGAGATCAGGCGCATGCTGGTGATGATGTTGCGCACCGTCACGTTCGTCGCACCCTGCCTCTGGTGCTCGTCGTACACGATCTCGTCGGCGCTCACGCCCTGCGCCGCGAGGCGCTCCTCCAGCCAAGGCAGCGCCGGCGTGACCTTCGGATCCTGGTCGCGCAGCCGTTGCACGAGCCGAACGGCGAAGGATCCGTTCAAGAACTCCTGTTCGCGCTCGCGAAAGACCGCGGCGACCGGCTCGGCGGCGCGCCCGTTCACGCCCAGGAGCCGGTCGGCCAGGCTGTCGGCTTCCTCGCGCGCGGCCCGGCTCACCCGGATGCGCATCGCCGCGCGCCGCAGGTTCTCGACCAGCGCTACGCGCAGCGTGATCGCGACCGCCCACAGCTCGCCGATCGTCAGCGGCTGAACGCGCTGGTAGGCGCGCACGAAGCGGCGCAGTATCTCCGGATCGAAGCGGCTGTCGGTATGCGCGACGAAGGCCCAGGCCACGCCGAAAACCCGCGGATACCCGGCCAGCGGCCCGCCTGCGAGCTTCGGCAGCTGGCGGTAGTAGCCTGGCGGCAGATCGTCGCGGATCTCGCGGATCTGCTCTTCGACGACGTGGTAGTTGTCGAGCAGCCACTCGGCGGCCGGCGTAATGGCCCGTCCTTCGCCGACCGCGCCCGCGATGTCGCGATAGGTTTGGAGCAATACGGACTCGTTTTCCTTGAGGCGCACCGCGAGTGAGCGCCCGGTGATCGATCCCGCGCCGACGCCTTGGGCCGCGGCCAAGCTTTCGGCATGCTGCTCGAGGCGCTCGATGCTGAAGAGCTCCTCGCGGATCGACTGCTCGCTATTCCACGGTACGGCCTGCGACGCGCGCCCGAAGGCGCGCAGAATGGATTTCAACCTGCCCTTTCCTGGGGAATGCTGCGAGGCAATCCTCGACCACCCGGCGTGACCGCGGACCCGCCCGCACGGGGGAAGGACATTATGACACCCCGCAGCCTCGCGTGATCCGGGCGAGATTCGTCAGCTGCGAGCCCGTGCGGGCTATCTGGTCGAATAGGAGGGGATGAGCTACCCGGGGTGAGATCGAATGCAGACCGCTCTCACGGTGTCAGGTGGCTGTCGGGTTGGCCTGCGGGCGCTCGGCGCCTCTGGTTCTGCAGATTTCTTGCGAGCGTGGACACAAGACCAAACCTAATTCGAGATGCTCGATAGCAGACCGTCAACTACTGCTTCGGGTCGAGGCTGTGTG
>DATADT010000268.1:0-2011 GCA_036258355.1 Burkholderiales bacterium | reverse complement strand
GGGCGTAAGTGTTCATCACGTGGCTCATTGGGCGCTCATCTCCCACTCTGCAAAACGGCAACGGCAAAACGCCAAATGCAAAACGGCGGCAGAGCCGCCGTTCGGGAAATGGTAGCACCGCTAGCGCAGGGCCGCGAGCGCAGAGGCTCGGGCGCGGACGACCGGTATGGCGGCCTGTCCGCCCCTACCACGCCTCCTAAGACAGGCGATGTAGCGAGGCTTCTTCGGCGGGCTTGAGGACGCGGATGCACGGCACGTAGCCCTCGTGCACCACGCCGTGCATCTCCATGCGCTTGTGCGAATGGAGCAAGGCTCCGAGATAGTCCACGATCTCGCGCGTGATCAGCTGTCCCGGGACGAGCACCGGGACGCCGGGGGGGTAGGGGACGATCTGGTCCGCGGCGATGCGCCCGGCGAGGCGCCGGTTCACGCGCTCGCGCTCGTCGAACACCTGCACCAGCTCGCCGCCGCAGTAGTACGCGTCGCGCGGCAGGAATCGCAGGCGGGTGAACGCCGGTATCTCCGGCGTCTGCACGAGGCGCCGCGGGGTGTGCCCCTCGCGCGCGATGCGCATGAGCGCGTCGTACAGGCGCGACACCTTGGAGCGGGTGGTGCCGATGGTGAGCAGCAGGGTCAGGGTGTTGAAGGTCGATTTCTCGACCTGGATGTTGAAGCGCTCGAACAGCGCCTTTTGCAGGTCTTCGACCGTGTAGCCGCAGCCCGAGATGTCGATCGTGACCTTGGTCGGGTCGAGCTTGATGCCATCGTGGCGCACCGCCTCGGGCAGCAGGTCCGCGAGCTCGAGCACGCGGAATACGCGGGTGGAGTTGATCAGTTTCTTCACCTCGTTCGCGAGGTCCAGGGTGCGCGCGAGGAGCTTGTAGCCCTCCATTACGGACTGCTTGCGCGCGATGTCGAGGCTCGCGATCAGCCCGTACTGCGGGCTGGTCGAGGTGTGCATGTTGAAGTTCTCGCGGAAGAGATGCTCGCGGAAGTCCGGGTCGTTCACGTGGATCATCGACGCCTGCGAGAACGCAGACAGCACCTTGTGCGTGGACTGCGTTACGTAGTCCGCGCCCGTCTCGAGCGCGGTCGGCCGGAAGTGCGGGTGAAAGCGCGCGAAGCCGTACCAGGCCTCGTCGATGATCACCTTGATGCCGCGCTGGTGGGCCGCCTCGACGATCGGCGCGAGATCGTAGCGCAGGCCGTCGTAGGTGCACGAGGTCAGGATCAGCGCCTGCGCGTCCGAGTGCTTGCGGATCGCATCGAGCAGCACTTTCTTGGGGACCGGGCCGTACAGCCCGTATTTCTTGTTGAGCGCCGAGTCGAGGTACACCGGATGCGCGCCCGAGAGCACCACGCCGTGGTGCACGCTCTTATGGCAGTTGCGATCGAGGATCAGCTTTTCGCCCGGCGCGAGCAGCGTCTGGAGGATGACCTTGTTCGCGGTGGAAGTGCCGTTGGTGGCAAAAAAGGTGCGCCTCGCGCCGAAGGCCTTGGCGGCCATCGCCTGCGCCTCGCCGATCACGCCCTTCGGCTCCATCAGCGAATCGAGCATCGGCACCGACACCGAAAGGTCGGCGTCGAACACGTGCTCTCCCATGAACTCGTAGAAGTCGGTCACCCAGGGGCTGCCGCGCAGCGACTCGCCCGAGGAGTGCCCCGGCGTATGCCACTGGTCCTTCGCCATCCAGACGTAGTTCTTGAGCTGATCGTAGAACGGCGTGCGCGCGCGCTCCTGGATCTGCGCGTTCAGGATCCGGTACATGCCGCGATAGTCGCGCTCCTCGCGGTAAAAGTAGCCGTCGACCGACTCGGCGAAGAGCGCATCGACGACGTCGTCTTCCTTCTCCTGCGCGATCACGATGTATACGTCGAGCTCGGGCCGGAAGCGGGTGATGCGCTGCACGAGCTCGAGCGCCGACATCTGCAGCTTGCGGGCACGCCGCTGTTCCTTCTTCCCGTTGCTGTTTTTCGTGGAAAGCGAATACAGCGTGTCGTCGACCAGCAC
>DATADT010000267.1:0-13757 GCA_036258355.1 Burkholderiales bacterium | reverse complement strand
ATCGTCAACCGCTCGATCGCCAAGGCGCAGAACCGCGTCGAGTCGCGGAACTTCGACATCCGCAAGCAATTGCTCGAATACGACGACGTCGCGAACGACCAGCGCAAGACGATCTACGCGCTGCGCAACGAAGTGCTCGAGTCGCAGGACGTGTCGCCGCGCATCGCCGACCTGCGCGCCGGGGTGGTGTCGGACATCTTCCGCTTGTACGTCCCCGACGAGAGCGTCGAGGAGCAGTGGGACATTCCCGGCCTCGAGAACGCGCTCAAGTCGGAGCTGCAGCTCGAGCTGGAGCTGCGGCGCTGGCTCGAGCAGGAGCCGGAGCTGCAGCCCGACGCGCTGCTCGAGCGCATCACCGCCAAGGCCGACGAGGCGTATCGCGCCAAGGTGCCCGCCGGCGCCGAGACCTCGTTCCACCAGTACGAGCGCTACGTGGTGCTGCAGATCCTGGACGCCCACTGGCGCGAGCACCTCGCCGCGCTCGATCACCTGCGCCAGGGGATCCACCTGCGCGGCTACGCGCAGAAGAACCCGAAGCAGGAGTACAAGCGCGAGGCATTCGAGCTCTTCGGCGCGATGATCGAGGCGGTGAAGCTCGAGGTCAGCAAGACGCTCGCCGCGGTGCAAATCCGCACCCAGGAGGACATCAAGCCCGACGTCGAGTCGCACGTCGAGAACGTGCGCCAGGTGCACCCGAGCGCGCTGGGCGGCGTGGAAGCCGAACCGGATTACGCCGGGAATGGCGACGTCGCGATCGCCGAGGCGGTGAAGAAGAAGCCGGTCGTGCGCGCCGGACAGAAAGTCGGGCGCAACGATCCGTGTCCCTGCGGCTCCGGCAAGAAATACAAGCACTGCCACGGCAAGCTCTCCTGAGTGGCGGTGAACCTCGCAGCCCCTAGCGGGGAAGCCTTGCTCGCGATCCCCGGAATCGAGCTTGGCGTGGCGATGGCCGGGATCAAGAAGCCGGGGCGCAAGGACCTGCTTGTCATGCGGCTCGCCCCCGGCAGCACGGTGGCTGGCGTCTTCACGCAGAACCGGTTTTGCGCAGCTCCGGTCGTCTTGTGCAGGGAAAACATTCGCAACGACATTCGTGCACTCGTAGTCAACACCGGCAACGCGAACGCCGGCACCGGGGAGGACGGGCTAAAGCGCGCTCGCGAGGTGTGCGAGGCGCTCGCCGGCCATGTCGGCTGCCATCCGGAGCAGGTCCTGCCGTTCTCGACCGGCGTCATCATGGAGCCGCTGCCCTCGGAGCGGATCGTCGCCGCGCTGCCGAAGGCGCTGCTCGCCAAGAGCGACTGGCTTTCCGCCGCAGAAGCGATCATGACGACCGACACGGTTCCCAAGGGTTTCTCCAAAAAGGTGAACTTGTCCAGCGGAAAGGCGATCGTCACGGGGATCGCCAAAGGCGCGGGAATGATCCGCCCCGACATGGCGACGATGCTGGCCTTCATCGGCACGGACGCGCAGGTTTCGAGAAGAGACCTCCAACGCCTGCTCGAGCGTGTGGCGGATCGGTCCTTCAACTGCATCAGCGTCGATGGCGACACGTCGACCAACGACTCGCTCGTCCTCGCCGCCACCGGCCAAGGACCGGCGCTCGCGTCGCGCCGCGACGCGCTGAAGCTGGAAGCCGCTGTTACCGACGTCGCACGCCACCTCGCGCAGGCCATCGTGCGCGACGGGGAGGGGGCAACCAAGTTCGTCACCGTGCGTGTCGAGCGCGGGCGCAGCGGCGACGAGTGCCGCAAGGTGGCTTACGCGATCGCGCATTCGCCGCTCGTGAAGACGGCGTTCTTCGCCTCGGACCCGAATCTCGGCCGCATCCTAGCCGCGATCGGCAACACCGGTTTGGACGTAGCCAAGATGCATCTCTTCCTGGACGATGTCCTGGTCGCGAGCGGCGGCGGCCGCCACCCCGCGTACCGGGAGGAGCAGGGCGTCGCGGCGATGAAGAAGCCGGAGTTCACCGTGCGCGCGGTGCTCAACCGCGGGAGCGCAGAGGCCACCGTATGGACTTGCGACTTCTCTTACGACTACGTGAAAATCAACGCAGAATACCGCACGTAAGCGTTTTCCCTTGTCCAAAGAACTAGAGAAAATTCTCGAGTGGCTGGACCAGGTCCTGCCGCCGCCGCCGCCGCCGCCCGACTGGAAAGCGAGCGTCGCCTTCCGCTGGCGATCTTCCGGCCGTCGAGGGCATCCCGGCTGGCTCCAGCCGGTGCGCCACGTGCACCGCATCAAGCTCTCGGATCTGTGCGGCATCGACAAGCAGATCGAGCGCGTGGAGCTGAACACGCGCCAGTTCCTCGAAGGAAGACCGGCGAACAACGTGCTCCTCACCGGGGCGCGCGGCACGGGCAAGTCGTCCATTGTGAAGGGCCTGCTCAATAAGTACGCAAGGCAGGGGCTGAGGCTGATCGAGGTGGAGAAGAACGACCTCGTCGACCTGCCGACGATCGTCGACCAGGTCGCGCCGCGCCCGGAGCGCTTCGTCCTTTTCTGCGATGACCTTTCCTTCCACGGCGCAGAGGAAGGCTATATCGCGCTCAAGGTGGCGCTCGACGGGTCGATCTCGACCACGTCCGAGAACCTCCTCATCTACGCGACCTCGAACCGCCGCCACCTGATGCCCGAGTACATGGCCGAGAACCTCGAAACCAAGTACGTCGGCGACGAGATCCATCCCGGGGAGACGGTGGAGGAGAAGATCTCGCTCTCCGAGCGCTTCGGCCTGTGGGTCACGTTCTATCCCTTCGATCAGGACGAGTACCTGGAGATCGTCGAGCAGTGGCTGAAATCGTTCGCCGTCTCCTCCAATGAGAAATCGAAGGAAGAGGCCCTGCAATGGGCGCTGCAGAGAGGCTCGCGCAGCGGCCGGGTCGCGTACCAATTTGCCCGAGATTGGGCGGGTCGCCACGCGAGTGGCCCCGGGGCCGGCCGGCACGCCAGGAAAAGCGCAAGAAAGGCGACGTGATCGATGTAGCGGCGGCGGTGATCCAGCGCCCCGATGGCGCGTTCCTCCTCGCGCAGCGTCCCCCGGGCAAGGTCTACGCCGGGTACTGGGAGTTCCCCGGCGGCAAGGTCGAGCACGGCGAGCCGCCGGAGCGCGCTCTAGAGCGGGAGCTGCACGAGGAGCTCGGCATCGATATCGGCGAGGTCTATCCGTGGATCACGCGGGTGTACACGTATCCGCACGGCACGGTGCGCCTGAACTTCTTCCGCGTTTTCGAGTGGCGCAACGAGCCGCACCCGCGTGAAGATCAGGCGATCGCGTGGCAGGCTTCCGGCGCCCCCATGGCCGCTCCCATGCTGCCGGCGAACGCGCCGGTTCTCGCCTCGCTCGCGCTGCCCGTCGAATATGCCGTCACGGACGCCGCGCGCTATGGCGTCGCGGCCATGCTTTCCCGACTCGAGCAGCGATTGGAGCAGGGGCTCAAGCTGGTGCAAGTGCGCGAGCCGGGCCTCAGCACTGAAAATCGCAACCTCTTCACGCAGCAGGTCATCGGGCTCGCACACCGCTACGGCTGCAAGGTGATGGTGAAGTCGCACTTCCCGGCTGCGGATGGACTTCATTTCAAAGCCTCTGAATTGGCTTTACTGAAGGAAAGGCCCACCGGGATGCTCGCGGCCGCGTCGTGCCACACGCCGCAGGAGCTCGAGAGGGCGATCGAGCTTGGGCTGGACTTTGCCGTCCTCGGCCCGGTGAAGGACAAGCCGCCCGCGCTCGGATGGCCGCGCTTCGCCGAGCTCGCTCGCGGCGCGAGTATTCCGGTCTATGCGATCGGCGGCCTGACGCCCGCCGACATGCGCGACGCCTGGCGCGCGGGCGCGCACGGGTTGGCTATGATTCGGGGGGCTTGGAGCTAGAGTCGTCTTTTTCAGGAAACCGGTATTCCTCGGCCGCCCATCTTCCCAGGTCGATCGTGCGGCAACGCTCGCTGCAGAACGGACGCCACTTGTCCGCTGGTAAGTACTCGGTGCGCGTCCCGCAGCGCGGGCAGCGGACGATCCTTACAGACTGCAAAACGTGAGCTCGAAGCCGACGTCCCAGTCGGCGGTGCGCGCCTTGGACTCCTCGCCGTTCTGCGCGAGGAACCGGATGTTGAGGACGTACTTGTTGGCGCTGATCTCGGGGACGCACGGCATGCTCGCGTCGAGGCGCAGCCGCAGCATCTGCGCCGTCTTGCCGCCGAGCATCTGCTGGAACATGCCCTGCGGCGCCGTCAGGTTCTGCGGCTTGCCCGACTCGCGCAGGATGCGCAGGACGATCGCCGATCCGTCGCGCAGCGGGTAGAGCGGTCCGGTCCAGGCGGCGAGCTGCCCGGTGCGCTCCTCCGAGGGCCGATGCAGCCAGTAGTGGTACGAGGGCAGATCGAACTCGCACGCGCCGCCGGGAATGCCGGTGCGCTGCTTGATCGACATCAGCCAGTCGTTCTCGCGCAGGTACTGGCCGATCTTGCCCGTCATCGAGAATAGCGCCTGCGAAGCCTGCTCGATATCGCGCAGCACGCTCGCGAGCGCTGCCTCCGCGATCTCCGGGTTGTTGCGGAACGAGTGCAGGACCTGCTTCTGGCGCTCGAGTTCCTGCAGCAGGTCGGACTTGAGATCGGCGCGGCTCGCGACCTCCATGATCTCGAACAGCGTGAGCAGCGCGACGTGATGGTCGTGCGGCTCGGTGCGCGCGATGAAGTGGCGCGAGCGCTCGAACAGGTCCTCGAGGCGCAGGAGCGTGCGGATGCGCTCGTTGAGCGGGTACTCGTACGTGATCACTTGCCTGCGAATTGTAGGTATTTTTGATGCAGCGCGGCGACCTGTTCGCGCAGCGATTCACGCGGGCCGCGGTTGTCGATCACGTCGTCGGCGGCCGCGAGACGCTCGGCGCGCGTCGCCTGGGTGCGCATGATGGTGCGCACTTCGTCGTCGGAGAGCCCGCGCGCGCGCACGCGCTCGACCTGCACTTCCTCCGGGCAATCCACCACGAGGACCCGGTCGACCCGCCTGCGGTAGTCCGGCGACTCGATCAGCAGCGGCACGACGTGCACGACATAGGGCCCGGCGGCGGCTGCGATGCGCCGGGCCGACTCCTCGCGGATCATCGGGTGCAGCAGCGCCTCGAGCTTTCGCTTCGCCGCCGGGTCGGCGAACACGCGCTCGCGGACATTCTTGCGGTTCATGGAGCCGTCCGCGCTCACCGCCTCGGAGCCGAGGAGCTTCTCGATGCCGGGCATCGCCGCGCCGCCCTTCTCGGTGAGCTGGTGCGCGATGATGTCGGTGTCGACCACGGTGGCGCCCAGCGCGGCGAACTCGTCGGCCGCCGCACTCTTGCCGCTGCCAATCCCTCCGGTGAGGCCGACTACGAAGCTCACAGCCGCTGCAGCACGAGCGAACGGTTAAAAGCGCTGAAGATACCAGCGCAACAGCGGTTCGCCCCAGAACATCGCCACGATGCCGCCGATCGCAAGATACGGGCCGAAATGGAAGCGGAATCCGGCCTCCCAGCGCCCGCGGGCGGCAAACATCTGCAGCGCACCGAAGAACAGGCCGACGAGCGAGGAGAGCAGGATGACGAGCGGCAGCAGCTTCCAGCCAAGGAATGCGCCCACCGCCGCGTTCATCTTGAAGTCGCCGTAACCCATGCCTTCCCTGCCGGTAGCGAGCCTGTAGGCGTGGAACACCACCCAGAGCGCCATGTAGCCGGCCACCGCGCCGATGACGGCATCCTGCAAGGAGACGAATCCGCCGGCCAGATTCACGAGCAGGCCGATCCACACGAGCGGCAGCGTGAGGCTGTCCGGCAGCAATCCGGTCTCCTGGTCGATGAAGGCAAGCGCGATGGTGAACCAGATGAAGAGCACCGCTCCCAGCGCCGCAGCCGTCGCGCCGAAGCGCCACACGGCGTACGCGGCGCCCAAGCCCGCCAGCGCTTCAACAAGGGGATACTTGAGAGAAATCTTACTTCTACACGCGGAGCACTTGCCGCCCAATACGAGCCAGCTCACGATCGGCACGTTCTCCCAGGCGCGGATGCCGTGCCCGCACGCCGGGCACGCCGAGCGCGGGACGACGAGGTCATACCGCGGCTTCTGCGGCGCCGGCTGCCCGGCGAGTTCGGCGCACTCTTCGCGCCAGCCGCGCTCGAGCATCTTCGGCAGCCGGTGAATGACGACGTTGAGGAACGAGCCCACGCAAAGCCCGAACACCAGCGCAACCCACGGGAGGAAGGCCGGCTGAAGCACCCAGCCGGCCGCCGTCATGATTTCAGACAGCCTGACCCAGCTTGAAGATCGGCAGGTACATCGCGATCACCATGCCGCCGATGAGGGTGCCGAGCACCACCATGATCATCGGTTCCATGAGCGAGGAGAGCGCTTCCACGGCGTCGTCCACCTCCTGCTCGTAGAAATCCGCCACCTTGCCGAGCATGGCGTCGAGCGCTCCCGTCTCCTCGCCGATCGACACCATCTGAACCACCATGTTGGGGAACACGCTGGAGTTTTGCATCGCGATGGTGAGCGACGTGCCGGTCGAGACTTCCTGCTTGATCTGCCGCGTGGCCTGCGCGTAGACATAGTTGCCCGAGGCGCCGCCGACGGAGTCGAGCGCCTCGACCAGCGGCACGCCGGCGGCGAACATCGTGGACAGCGTCCGGGTCCAGCGCGCGATGGCCGACTTCTTCACCAGGTCGCCGAAGATCGGCAGCCTGAGGGTGAACCGGTCCATGAAGATCTGCACCGCCACCGAGCGCTTCCAGGCTTCCAGGAAGCCGTAGATGCCGCCGCCGATAACCGGGAACACGATGTACCAGTTGGCGACGAACCAGTCCGAGATGCTCATGACCACGAGCGTGGGCGCGGGGAGGTCGGCGCCGAAGTTGGTGAACACCTCCTTGAACGCCGGGATGACGAAGATCATGATCACCGCGGTGATGATGAACGCTACGGCGATGATCGCGATCGGATAGAACAGCGCGCTCTTGATCTTCGACTTGATGGCGAGGATCTTTTCCTTGTAGGTCGCGAGGCGTTCGAGCAGGCTTTCCAGAATGCCGGCCTGCTCGCCGGCCTGTACCAGGTTGCAGTAGAGCGCGTCGAAGTACAGCGGGAACTTGCGGAACGCCGAGGCGAGCGCGGAGCCGGTCTCGACGTCGGTCTTGATGTCCGTGAGCAGCTTCGCCACCGCCGGGTTCGCCGCGCCCTTGCTGACGATGTCGAACGACTGCAGCAGCGGCACGCCGGCCTTCATCATGGTCGCGAGCTGGCGAGTGAAGAGGGTAATGTCCTTATCGGTGACCTTGCCGCCGCCGCGGCGCTTCACCGCCTTCACCTTCTGCACCACGATACCCTGGCGGCGCAGCGTCGCGTTCACTGCGGCAATGCTCGCCGCGCGCAGCTCGCCGCGGATCGTCTTGCCGGCCTTGTCCTTGCCTTCCCAGCTGAAAGTGAGTTCTTTCGGCCCCTTGACGGCCGCCACTGCCGTTGCCATACCGAGCGCTCCCTTCCCCCTGTCTTATCCCTTTCGTCCGGGATAATGCCCGCGGGCGGAGTGTTTGTAAAGCGTGAAGTTCTTCCCCTAAGCCTCTGAGGGCTCGGTATTTTCTACATTTTGCAGGGGCCGGAAGATGCGCACCGTCTTGATCGTCCGGCCCTGCGCGTGAACGATTTCCATCGGCACATTGCCGATCTTGATCGACACGTCGGCCTCGGGGATGTCCCTAAGGTGCTCGACGATCAGCCCGTTGAGGGTCTTCGGTCCGTCGGTGGGAAGCGAGAGCCCGAGCGCGCGGTTCACCTCGCGCACCGGGGTTGCGCCTTCCGCCGTGGCGGCACCGCTGCGGTCCCAGGCGAGCGCCTGCCCTGCGGACGGCAGCGAGGTGGTGAACTTGCCGATGATCTCCTCGACGATGTCCTCGAGCGTGATCAGCCCCATGAGCTCGCCGTACTCGTCCACCACCAGCGCTATGCGCTCGCGGCTTTCCTGGAAGTACTGCATCTGCGCGAGGACCGGGGTCGTCGCCGGCACGAAATAGGGCTCGGTCAGCATTGACTCGAGGGTCTCCTTGTCCAGCGTCCCGGTCGGCAGCGCCGTCAGTACCTTCTTCAGGTGCAGCAAGCCGACCACGTCGCCGAGAGCGCTGCGGAACACGGGTAGCCGGCCGTGGTGGCTGGTGACGATCTGGCGAACGATCGTCTCCAGGTCGTCGTCGAGGCTGAGCGACTCGATCTTCGCCCGCGGCACCATGGTGTCCTGCACCGTCACCGCGCCCAGGTCGAACAGGTTGAGCAGGATCGACACGTGCTTCTTGGGGAGCACGTTGGAATACTCGAGCAAGATGGTGCGGATCTCCTCGGGCGACATCTCGCCTTCGTCCTCTCCGCCGCGCAGGCGCGCGAGCTTGAGAAGCACATTGAGGACCGCGTTGGTCGATGCCGAGAGCAGAACCACGAACGGCGCCGACAGCTTCGCCAGCACACGCATCGGCCAGGCGACCATGCGTGCGATGCCCTCGGCGTTGTGCTGCCCGAGGCGTTTGGGCACGAGCTCGCCGACGACGATCGACACGCAGGTGATCGCCACCACGATGCCGACGGTCGCGACGACGGCGGCGGTCTTCGGCGTGATAGGCAGCGTCGCCTGCAGCCACGCCGACACCGGCGCGGACAGGAACGCCTCGCCCACGATGCCGTTCAGAATGCCGATCGACGTGATGCCGATCTGGATGGTCGACAGGAAGCGGGTCGGGTCGCGCGCCAGCGCGAGTGCCGAGGCGGCGAGCTTGTCGCCTTGCTTGACCATCGTCTCCAGGCGAGGCTTGCGCGCGGTCAGCAGCGCGACTTCCGACATGGCAAACGCGCCGTTCAGGAGAATGAGGCTGGCGAGGATGAGGATTTCCATGGGTTACCCCGTTCAGCTGCGGCCGAGCAGCACTTCGAGCACGAAGCGGCTGCCGACGTAGGCGAGGAGCAGCATGACGAAGCCGGTGAGCGTCCAGCGCAGCGCGGTTCGCCCGCGCCAGCCGTAGCGGAACCGCCCGGCGAGCAGCAGGCCGAAGGTGAGCCACGAGAGCAGCGCGAACACCGTCTTGTGGTCGAAGCGCAGTGCCCGCCCGAAAAGCGTCTCGGAGAACGCGATGCCGGTGACGAGCGTCAGCGTGAGGAAGATGAACGCCGCGGCGATCATGCGGAAGAGGAGCGCCTCGAGCGTGAGCAGCGGCGGCAGGTTGGGAAAGGCGGCGCTGCCCTTGCGGTGCAGCTGGCGCTCCGCCACCGCCATCAGGGTCGCGTGCAGCAGCGCGATCACGAACAGGCCGTAGGCGAACATGGCGAGCGTGAGATGCAGCCTGAACTCGGCGGCCTGCGTATGCGTGCCGGTAAGCACCAGGCCGGGAAAGAGCGCGGGCAGCGGAGCGGCAGCTGCCGCGAGCGGAAGCACGAGCGGCAGCATGCCCTCGAGGTCGTAGAACAGGCTCTCGACCCAGTAAAGTGCGACGCCGAGCAGCATCATGACCGAGAGCGCCTGCGCGAAGCCGAACCTGAGCTCGCGCGAGAACACTCCGTCGTAGAGCAGCCAGCCGTGGAGCGCGACCGGGACGAGGATGGCGGCGCGCTCCCAGGCGCGCAAGCCGCGCTTGCCGTCAGCGGCCGGGGCGAGCGCCTGTCCTCGATGCCAGCGGGTATGCCAGAAGTGCCAGGCCAGCCCGACGTACATGGCCGAGGCGATGCCGTGAATTACAATGTCGGGCACCGCTTCAGTTTATCACCCGAGTTTCGACACCGTGCTTGATACCCTGACTTCGCGCCTCGCGCGCATCGTGAAGCAGATTCGCGGCGAGGCGCGCCTCACCGAATCGAACATCCAGGAAGCGCTGCGCGAAGTTCGCGTCGCGCTGCTCGAAGCCGACGTCGCGCTGCCGGTGGTGAAGCACTTCATCGAGTCGGTGCGCGGCGCCGCGCTCGGCGAGGAAGTGGTCGGCAGCCTCACCCCGGGCCAGGCGCTCGTCGGCGTCGTGCACCGCGAGCTCACCAAGCTCATGGGCGAGGCGAACGTCGGCTTGAACCTCGCCACCCAGCCGCCCGCGGTGATCCTGATGGCCGGATTGCAGGGCTCCGGCAAGACCACCACGTGCGGCAAGCTCGCGCGGCTTCTCATCAACGACAAGAAGAAGGTCGCGCTCGTCTCGTGCGACGTTTATCGCCCGGCCGCAATCGAGCAATTGAAGATGGTTTCTTCGCAAGCCAGGGCGGATTTCGTGCCTTCCTCGGTGGAAGAGAAGCCTGCCGACATGGCGCGCCGCGCTCTCGAATACGCGCGCACGCACTACATGGACGTCCTCATCGTCGACAGCGCGGGGCGCCTGGCGATTGACGAAGAGATGATGCGCGAGATCGCCGAGCTGCACGCGACGCTCAAGCCGGTCGAGACGCTGTTCATCGTCGACGCGATGCAGGGCCAGGACGCGGTCAACGTTGCGCGCGCGTTCAACGAGCGTCTGCCGCTCACGGGCGTAATTCTGACCAAGCTCGACGGCGATGCGCGCGGCGGCGCCGCGCTCTCGGTGCGGCACGTCACCGGCAAGCCGATCAAGTTTGCCGGCGTCGGCGAGAAGCTCGACGGCCTCGAGGCGTTCCATCCCGAGCGCATGGCGGCGCGCATCCTCGGCATGGGCGACATCCTCTCGCTCGTCGAGGAGGCGCACGCCAAGATCGATCTCGACGAAGCGCAGCGCGTCGCCGAGAAGGTGAAGAAGGGCAAGGGCTTCGACCTCGAGGACTTCAAGCAGCAGATCGTGCAGATGAAGAAGATGGGCGGGGTCGCGTCGCTCATGGACAAGCTACCCGCGCAGCTCGTCGGCCAGATCGATCCGGCGAAGCTTCAGGACGAGACGCAGTTCCGGCGCATCGAGGGCATCATCAACTCGATGACGCCCGCCGAGCGGCGCAAGCCCGAGATCATCAAGGCCTCGCGCAAGCGCCGCATCGCCGCCGGCGCCGGCGTCCCGGTGCAGGCGGTGAACCAGCTGCTCAACCAGTTCGAGCAGATGCAGAAGATGATGAAGATGATGAAGGGCGGGAACCTGCAGCGGATGATGCGCGGCATGAAGGGCATGCTGCCCGGCATGCGCTAGTGCGTGCGCCCGCCGCCCTGGTCGCGGCTACAGCCCTCAACCTCCCGTTCGGAACGCTCTACGCGTTCAGCGTGTTCCTGAAGCCGCTGGAAGCGCTGCTCGGCGTTGGGCGCGCCGGGATGAGCTTCGTCTTCGCGCTCGCCACCATCACGCTCACCGTCGGCATGGTGCTAGCGCCGACGGTGTACCGAAGCCTGCCGCCTTGGGCGATCGCGCTTGGCTGCGGCGTATGTAGTGCTTTCGGATTGCTGCTCGCCGCAAGTGCGAAAGGATTCGCCCAGTTCATGTTTGGCTACGGCGTGCTCTTTGGCATCGGCGCTGGCGTCGGCTTCATCCTCGTGCAGCAGGGCGTGAACCAGAGCGTGGTCGCGCGGAGCGGGCTTGCGAACGGGTACGTGGTGAGCCTCTATCCGCTCGGCGCGATGCTTGGCGCGCCGCTTTTCGGCTGGGCGATCGAGGCCCACGGCATCCGCGCCACTCTCGCCGGGCTCGGCGTCGCGGTGTTCGCCGGCTGCGCGCTGACCGCTCTCCTGCTAAGAACTTTCGACGTTCGCATGCAGCACGAAGCTCACGGCGTTCCCGGAAACGATCCACAGCGCTCGACGTTCTTCCTGCTTGCCACGGTGTTCTTTCTGGCTGCCGCGGCCGGCCTCATGGTGATGAGCCAGGCCGCCGGCATCGTGCAAGCGTACGGCGGCCAGACAGCGATTGCGATCGTCGCCACCACGCTCATCACCGGCGCGGTCGGCGCAGCTCGCATCGCCGGCGGCTGGCTCGTCGACCGCTTCGCGATTCCGCGCGTCGCGACGGGCGCGCAACTCTTCGCACTCTGCGGGGCGTTGATCCTCAGCCTGTTCCCGGCCCCTCTGGTCGCGGTGCCGGCGCTTGCGATGATCGGCATGGGTTACGGCGTGATCTCCGGGCTCACCGCCGCGGCAATCGCGCGCTACTGGGGCAAGAACGCCTTCGGCCGCGTCGCCGGCCGGCTCTACATCGCCTGGTGCGCCGCCGCGGTCAGCCTGCCGATCGTTGCCGGCTGGCTCTACGATCGCACCGCAGGCTACGGCGCGGCGGTACTCATCGCCGGCGGACTGAATCTCGTCGCGGTCGGCGTCGCTCTGCGCCTACCAAAGCCCTGATTTCTCCCGTATAATCCGCGCCTTTTCGCGGTTTGCGGAGTATTCCCGATGGTGGTGATCAGACTGCAGCGCGGCGGCGCGAACAAGCGGCCGTTCTTCCATGTCGTGGTGGCCGATTCGCGGCGCGCGGCGAGCAAGAAGTTCATCGAGCGGCTCGGGTTCTACGACCCGAAGGCGCCGCAAGGCCGCGAAGCGCTGCGCGTGAACATGGAGCGCGTCAAGCACTGGACCGGCAAGGGCGCGCAGCTTTCGCCCACGGCGGCGCGGCTCGTGAAGCAGTTTGGCAAGAAACCCGCCTGAAAAGCTTGTAGAAATGGGCCGCGTCGCCGGCTCGTACGGCGTGCGGGGATGGATCAGGGTGGATGAAGCGCAGGCGGCGCTGCCGCAATGCGCGGCCTGGTGGATCGGCGGAACGGAGTACCCCGTCGAGCAGGTGAAGCAACACTCGGGCACGCTGCTCGCGAAGCTCGCTGGAATGGAGAGCCGCGAAGCGGCACGCAAGCTCAAGGGCTCGACGGTGTATGTGCTGCGCGAGGTGATGCCCGCGCCTGAACCGGGACACTACTACCTCGCGGACCTCGTGGGCCTCGAGGTGGTGAACGAGCAGGGAGTCGTGCTCGGGACAGTGAAGCGCTGGATGTTCAACGGCGCACAGGACGTGATGGAGGTGGCGGGGGACGGCAAAGTGCGGCTGCTGCCGTGGATCCCTGAAGTGGTGAAAAAGGTTGATTTGCTGAAAAAGCAGATCGACGTGACGTGGGGAGCGGACTGGTGATCCGGTTCGACGTGGTGACGCTGTTCCCGGAAATGTTCACCGCGATCACGGGCAGCGGGATCACGAGCCGGGCGCTGGAAGCGGGGCTGTACTCGCTGACGACGTGGAACCCGCGCCATTTCGCCGCGGACAAGTACCGGACGGTCGACGACCGTCCCTATGGCGGCGGGCCGGGCATGGTGATGCTGGCCGAGCCGCTTGAGCGGACGCTGGACGCGGTCAAGGCCGCGGACGGCGGCAGGGTGGTCTACTTGACCCCACAGGGAAGCAAGCTCGATCACCGCAAGGTGATGGAGCTGAAGGACGAGCGGGCGCTGACGCTGCTTTGCGGCCGCTACGAGGGCGTGGACGAGCGGCTGCTCGAGCGCCGGGTCGACGAGGAGATCTCCATCGGCGACTTCGTGCTCTCGGGCGGCGAGGTGGCGGCGATGGCGCTGATCGACGCCGTGGTGCGGCAGTTGCCCGGCGCATTGGGCGATGAGGCCTCGGCGGTGGAGGAGTCGTTCGCCGACGGGCTGCTCGACTGCCCGCAGTACACGCGGCCCGAGGTGCACGCAGGGCTGCGCGTGCCGGACGTCTTGCTCTCGGGGCACCACGCCGAGATCCGGCGCTGGCGGCTGAAGCAGGCGCTCGGCAGGACGTGGCTGCGCCGTCCCGACCTGCTGGCGGCACGGAGGCTGCGCGCGGAAGAGCAGGCATTGCTGGATGAGTTCAAGCA
>DATADT010000266.1:0-7277 GCA_036258355.1 Burkholderiales bacterium | reverse complement strand
TACGGCGTCGGGCAGGGCACCCAGGCCGACGTGCTGAAGGCGCAGACCCAGGTGTCGAAAATGCTCGAGGAGCTGATCAAGCTCGGCCGCGAACGACCGATGCTCGAGGCCGAGCTCAACCGCGCCGCGGGCCGCGGCGCGGCGCCCGCAGCCATCAACCCGCCGCCGGCGCAGGCGCGCGAAGTAGCGCTGCGGTTCGACGAGCTGCGAGCCGCGGCGCGCGAGAACCGCCCGCAGCTCGCGGCGCAGCAGCGCATGATGGATCGCAACGCGAAGGCGGTCGAGCTGGCGCGAAAGGACTATTACCCCGACTTCGACGTGCGCGTCTCCTACGGCCAGCGCGACAACTTCCAGGACATGCGCCGCGAAGACATGATCAGTTTCACCGTGGCGATCAACCTGCCGGTGTGGCGCGAGTCCAAGCGCGATCCGCGGGTCGCCGAGGCTGAAGCGATGCGCGGCCAGGCTTCGACAATGTACCAGGCGCGCCTGAACGAGCTTGACGCCATGCTGCGCCAGCAAATGGCGGCCGCCGAGCAGTCGCTGAAATCGGTGCGTCTCTACGAGACCGGGCTCCTGCCGCAGGCGAGGCTCACCGCCGATACCTCGCTCGCGGCCTATCAAGTCGGCCGCGTCGATTTCTTCAGCCTCCTCGACAGCCGCATGACGGTGTTCAACGCGGAGGTCGGCTACGCCGCGGGCCTCGCCGCCTACAACAAGGCGCTCGCCGAGATCGAGTTCCTGGTGGGGAAATCACTATGAACCGAACGATGGCAATAGGAGCGGCAGCACTGGCCGCCGCCGCAGCGCTCGGCACGGGCTACTGGCTTGGCATGCGCAGCCACTCCACCCCCGAAGCCGCACCCGCCGCGCGCGCGAGCGCAGCCAAGAGCGAGCTCAAGGTCCTCTATTACCGCAATCCCATGGGGCTGCCCGACACCTCACCCGTGCCGAAAAAGGACCCGATGGGGATGGATTACATCCCGGTTTACGAGGGCGAAGAGACCCCGGCCAAGTCCGGCACAGTCAAGATCAGCCTCGACAAGGTGCAGCTCCTCGGCGTCAGGACCGAGCCCGCCGCGGAGCGCGAGTTGCGGCGCGCAGTGCAGGCGGTCGGGACCATCCAGGCAAACGAGCGCCTGCTCTACAAGGTGACGTCGCGCTTCGAGGGTTGGATCGAGAAGCTGCACGTGAATACGACCGGGGAGGCGATTGCACGCGGCCAGCCGCTGATGGAGGTGTACAGCCCCGAGCTCGTCACGGCACAGGAGGAGTACCTGATCGCGCTGCGCGCGATCGAGGAAACCCGCGCCAGCGGCTCCGAGGCGCAAGCGGTGATGCAGCGCATGGCCGAAGGGGTGCTGCGCCGCCTGCACAACTGGGGTATCGCCGAGAGTGAGCTGGACTTGCTGCGCAAGGAAGGCAAGGCGCGGCAGCTGCTCACGTACCGCTCGCCGGCTGCCGGCGTGGTGCTGCAAAAGCCGAGCGTGCAGGGCATGCGCTTCATGCCGGGCGAGACGCTGTACGAGATCGCCGATCTCTCCGTCGTGTGGCTGGTCGCCGAAGTGTTCGAGCGCGATCTCGGCCTGGTGAAGATTGGCCAGCAGGCGAAACTGCGCATCCTCGCCTACCCGGAACGCGAATTCGCCGGGAAAGTGGTGTTCGTTTCTCCGACCCTCGAGCCCGACACGCGCACCGCCCGGGTGCGCATCGAGCTTGCGAACCCCGGCAGGCTGTTGAAGCCGTCGATGTACGGGAGCCTGGAGCTCTTCGCCGGCCATCCGCGCGGCAAGGTCCTGGCGGTCCCGGATTCGGCGGTGCTCGACAGCGGCAGCCGCCAGGCGGTTCTCGTGCAGCGGGGCGAAGGGCTGTTCGAGCCGCGCAGCGTGAAGCTCGGGATGCGCGCGGACGGCTACGTGGAAGTGCTCGACGGCGTGGCCGCGGGCGACGAGGTCGTGGTGCGCGCCAACTTCCTGATCGACGCGGAAAGCAACTTGAAGGCGGCGCTGGAAACCTTCGGCGGGCATGGCGGGCACGGCGCCGCGGCGAAGCCGGCGGCATCGAAGCCGGCGCAGGCGCACCGCGGCCAAGGCACGGTGGAGTCGGTGGACCCGCGGGCGGGCAGCATCGAGATCAGCCATGGCCCGATCGCGAGCCTGAAGTGGCCGGCGATGACCATGGAGTTCAAGGTGAAGGACCGGGCGATGCTACAGGGCTTGGCGAAGGGCCAGGCGGTGCAGTTCGAGATCTCCGAGCAGGCGGCGGGCGAGTTCGTGATCGAGCGCGTCGCGCCTGCCGATCACGCGGCGCACAAAGGATAGGCCATGCTGAGCCGCATCATCGAGTGGTCGGCGCGCAACGTCTTCGTGGTGCTGCTCGCCACGTTCTTCGTCGTCGCCTGGGGCGTGTATTCGGTGATCAAGACGCCGGTGGACGCGATTCCCGATCTTTCGGACGTCCAGGTCATCATCTATACAGAGTACCCCGGCCAGGCGCCGCAAGTGGTCGAGGACCAGGTGACCTATCCGCTCACCACCGCGATGCTCGCGGTGCCGAAATCGAAGGTGGTGCGCGGGCTCTCCGTGTTCGGCGCGTCCTTCGTCTACATCATCTTCGAGGACGGCACCGACATCTACTGGGCGCGCTCACGCGTGCTCGAGTACCTCAACTACGTTTCAGGGCGGCTGCCGCGCGGGGTCACCGCGTCGCTCGGCCCGGACGCAACCGGCGTGGGCTGGGTGTTCCAGTACGCGGTGCTCGCGAAGAACCGCTCGCTGGAGGAGCTGCGCTCGATCCAGGACTGGTTCGTGCGCTACCAGCTCACCAAGGCGCAAGGGGTCTCGGAGGTGGCGAGCGTCGGCGGCTTCGCCAAGCAGTACCAGGTCACGGTGAATCCGCGCCTGCTGCAGGCCTATGGCGTGCCGCTCGCGAAGGTCATGCAGGTGATCCGCGACAGCAACCGCGACGTCGGCGGCCGCGTCGTCGAGATGACCGAGACCGAGTACGTGGTGCGCGGGCGCGGCTACCTGCGCGGCATGGCCGACATCGAGAACCTGGTCGTGAAGGCCGAAGGCGGCACGCCGGTGCTGGTGCGCGACCTGGCGCGCGTCGAGGCCGTGGCCGACGAGCGCCGCGGCATCGCCGAGCTCGACGGGCAGGGCGAGGTGGTCGCGGGGATCGCGGTCGCGCGCTACGGCCAGAACGCGCAAGACGTCATCCACAACCTGAAGGCAAGGATTTCCGAGATCTCGGGCGGCTTGCCCGAGGGCGTCTCGATCCAGCCCGTGTACGACCGCTCCGAGCTCATCCACCGCGCCATCAGCAACCTCAACTGGACCCTGTTCGAGGAAAGCCTGATCGTCGCGCTCGTGTGCATCGTGTTCCTGTTTCATGCGAGAAGCGCGCTGGTGGCGATCGTGATGCTGCCGATCGGCGTGCTGATGGCGTTCATTGTAATGCGCACCATGGGGCTCAATTCCAACATCATGAGCCTCGGCGGCATCGCAATCGCCATCGGCGCGATGGTGGACGCGGCGATCGTGATGATCGAGAACGCGCACAAGCATCTGGAGCGGCTCGCGCCGGGGGCGCCGCGCCTCGACGCCATCATTGCTGCGTGCAAGGAGGTGGGGCCGGCGCTGTTCTTCAGCCTGCTCATCATCACGGTGTCGTTCCTGCCGGTGTTTACCCTCGAATCGCAGGAAGGGCGCATGTTCAGCCCGCTCGCGTACACCAAGACCTTCGCGATGGCGGGCGCGGCGCTGCTGTCGATCACGCTGGTGCCGGTGCTGATGTGGCTGTTCATCCGCGGGCGCATCCCGCCGGAGCACAGGAACCCGATCGTGCGCGTGCTGATGTGGTTTTACCGGCCGGTGATCGGCTGGGTGCTGCGCTGGCGCAAGCTCACGATTCTCACTGCGGCGATCGTGCTCGCGGTGACCGCGTATCCGGCCATGCGCCTGGGCAGCGAGTTCATGCCGACACTGAACGAAGGAACGCTGCTCTACATGCCGGCGACGCTGCCGTCGCTGTCGGTGACCAAGGCGGCCGAGCTCCTTCAGGTGCAGGACCGCATCATCAAGAGCTTTCCCGAAGTCGCCTCGGTGTTCGGCAAGGCCGGGCGCGCCAATACCGCCACCGACCCGGCGCCCACCGAGATGTTCGAAACGGTGATCAACCTCAAGCCGCAGCGCGAGTGGCGCCCGGGCATGACCATGGACAAGCTCATCGCCGAGCTCGACGCGGCGCTGCAGTTCCCCGGACTCGCCAACGCCTGGACCATGCCGATCAAGGCGCGCATCGACATGCTCTCCACCGGCATCCGTACGCCGATCGGCGTCAAGGTATTCGGCAAGGATCTCGCCGAGATCGAGCGCGTCGCCCGGGAGGTCGAGTCGGTAGTGAAGACCGTGCCGGGAACCACCAGCGCCTACGCCGAGCGGCTCACCGGGGGCTATTACATCGACATCGAGCCCGACCGGATGGCGCTCGCGCGCTACGGCCTCGCCGTCGGCGACCTGCTCGAAGTGATCGGCACGGCCCTCGGCGGCGAGATGGTGACCACGACGGTCGAGGGGCTCGAGCGCTACGGCGTCGTGGTGCGCTATCCGCGCGACTTCCGCAGTGACCCGGATGCGATCGCGTCGCAGGTGCTGGTTCCCGTGATGGCGAGCGCCCCTAGCGGCATGGCGGCCGCCCCAGCGGCGATGGGCACCGGGTCTAATGCAAGAGGTCTCAAGACCCTGGGCAGCACCATGATCCCGCTCGGGCAGATGGCGCAGGTGAAGCTCGTCAAGGGCTCGCCCAACATCCGCACCGAGAACGCGCTGCTAGCGGCTTACATCTACGTCGACATCCGCGACCGCGACATCGGGGGCTACGTGGCCGATGCGCAGAAAGCGGTGCGCGACAACGTCAAGTTCCCGCCGGGCTACTTCATCACCTGGAGCGGCCAGTTCGAGTACATGGAGCGCGCCAAGGAAAAGCTCAAGGTGGTCGTGCCGCTCACCATCGTCATCATCTTCGTTCTGCTCTACTTCAATTTCAGGCGCATCACGGAGACGCTGATCGTCATGCTGTCGGTGCCGTTCGCGCTGGTCGGCGGCGTCTGGCTGATGTATCTCCTCGGCTACAACATGAGCGTCGCGGTGGCGGTAGGCTTTATCGCCCTGCTCGGCGTGGCGGCCGAGATCGGCGTCGTGATCCTCATTTACATCGACCAGGCGCTGAAGGCCCGTGCGGCCGCGCGGCAGGCGGCCGGACAGAAGATCAGCCTCGAGGACCTGCGCGACGCGGTCGTAGACGGCGCGCTGATGCGCGTGCGCCCGATCATGATGACCGTGGCAGCGGTCATCGGCGGGCTACTGCCGATCATGTGGGGCAGCGGCACGGGCTCCGAGGTAATGCGCCGCATTGCCGCGCCCATGGTCGGCGGGATGGTGTCCGTCACGGTGCTCGCGCTGCTGGTGATTCCTGCGATTTACGCCGTGGTGAAAGGCTGGCAGCTTGCCCGACGCCCGGCGTGATGCCCTTCTATACCGAGTGGACGTTTCATGTCCTGGTCGGCGTGATTGCCGCGACGGCCGGGGTGCTCGGCCACCGCGCATGGGCTCGCCGGCGCTGGAGGCTTCCGCCGGCCGGCGTGGTGCACGAAGCGGTGCTCGCGCTGGATCTCGTCAACTCGACGGAGCTCGCCAACCACTTTGGCGACAGGCTTGCGATGCGCGCCAGGAACTTCCTGGAGGAGGCGTCGGCTGCGGCCGGCCGCTCGCAAGGCTTGACCTTCATCGAAAGTACCGGAGACGGAAGCATGATGACGTTCCCGTCGGTCTTCGCGGCGACGCAGGCCGCGCTAAGCGTGGTACAGCGCCTGCGCACCCTGCCGGCGGAGCTGGCGTCCGGTCCTCCTCTCCAGGTACGCGCTGCCGTCGCTTACGGGGTGATCCTGCTCGACGCGCACGGACAGCGCCATGGCGCAACCATTAACAAGGCTTTTCGCATGATGAGCGTGACGCCGGACGCCTTCGTGACCGTCGGGCGAGCAGCGCTTGAACCCCATCCCGGATCGCGACCGGGTGTTCCTCGACGAGGCTTGCGTGAAAGAGCTGCACGCGCAGGATGCGGCGCGCCAGGTCGGCGTCTGCCGCCTGAAGGGCTTCGATGGATTTCATCGCGTGTTCGAGCTGCGCGGCAGTGAACGATGATGGCGCAGGAGATTCCAATCTATCCTTCTATTCATAGGAGAGCCTTGATGAAACGTTGGCTCGCAATTTCGGTTCATGGAGGCGTTCGGCGGCGTGCCGCCCACGCTCGCTGAGATGGCCGAAACACTGCGGGCGCAGGCGAACGTCGGCATCGCCATGGGCACGGGCACCGACGTCGCCATCAAAAGCGGCAGCGTCACGCTGGTGAAAGGCGACCTGCGCGGCATCGCCAAGGCGATCCGGCTCTCCCACGCCACCATGCGCAACGTGAAGCAGAACCTGTTTTTTGCCTTCGTCTACAACGCGCTCGGCATCCCTGTCGCGGCCGGGGTCCTGTACCCCGCCTTTGGCCTGCTGCTATCGCCGATTTTCGCCGGCGCGGCGATGGCGCTGAGCTCGGTGTCGGTGGTAACCAACGCGCTGCGACTGCGGCGCGCGAGGCTGTGATTCTCGACTGGAAAGGAGCCGCTCGTGCGATGTGCATGCTCACCCACGCCCTTTTTGATGTGTGTCAATTGGTTCTCAGCGCGGCGCCGCCAAAGTGCTCAATCAATATAGGGACACTCTGGTTGCTACGGCTCGGATGGATTCATGAACCAAGGTGAAGGCAAAGCTCAAGTCGGATCGAACGCCTACCTCGTGGCGGCGTTCGCCATCGCGTTCTCGGTGCTGCTGATCATTCCGATGTGGGCGTATTACGGCGTGCTGCTGCCTTCCGAGGGCGGCCACGGTCACGCTCACGGCGGTGAAGAAGCGATGAGCGCAGCGAAATTCGACGAGCTGAGCCGCCGCTTCATAGAGGAGCACCGGTTGCCGGATGGTTCTGTGAGGGTGCGATACGGATCTCCGGTCTACGTCCTGGCGTCGCAATACACCTTTACCCCCAACACAATCCGGCTCACCGCGGGGGAGGAGTATGAGCTGCGCATGTTGTCCGCGGATGTCGTGCACGCCTTCTCCATCCAGATGGGAGGCACGAGCTACAACGCGGTCGTCATGCCAAAGACCGTGACGGCTCTCAAGCTCGAGCCGAAGACGACGGGGACGTACCTGATCGTGTGCAGCGAGTATTGC
>DATADT010000265.1:0-11135 GCA_036258355.1 Burkholderiales bacterium | reverse complement strand
GAAGTCGCCGCCGAGCGCCTTGACCACCGGCAGCGCGAAGGGCAGCGTGATCACCATGATCGAAACCGAGTCGAGCATGCAGCCGAGCACGATGGCGAGCGCCACGTAGAGCAGCACGAACCCCGTGAGCCCGAAGCCGGCGCCGGCCGCGAGCGCCGAGAGCTGCTGCGGCAGGCCCGACATCGCGAGCATCTGGCCGAAGATGCGGGCGCCGAGGATCAGGAACAGGATCGACACGGTGACATAGCCGGTCTCGACCATCGTTTCCCACAGCCGGCGCCAGCCGAGCTTGCGGCGCGCAGCCGCGATCACGAGCGCTCCGAGCGCGCCCGCCGCGCCCGATTCGGTCGGGGTGAAGATGCCGCCATAGATTCCGCCCAGCACGATCGCGATCAGCGCCACGATCGGCATGAGCTTGAGTGCCGCGCTGCGGACATTTTCCGTTTCATGCTGTTTGATGACCTGGCCCCCCACCATCGCAGGCCAGAGAATGGCCATCAGCACGATCATCACGGAGAAGGCCGCCGCCAGGATGAGCCCCGGCACGATGCCGGCGAGGAAAAGATCGCCAACCGACTGCTCGGCGAGGAAGCCGTAGACGATGAAGAGCAGGCTCGGCGGGATCAACATGCCGAGCACCGAAGATCCCGCCACCACGCCCACCGAAAATTGCGCCGTATAGCCATGGCGCAGCATTTCCGGCGCCGCGATCTTGGTAAATACCGCCGCCGAGGCGATCGACGAGCCGGTCACCGCGGCGAACACCGCGTTCGCCGCCACGGTGGCGACGCCGAGGCCGCCGCGTACCCGCGCGAGCATCCAGCGCGCGACCGCGAACGTGTCGCGCCCGACGTCGGAGGTGCTGATGAGGAGCCCCATCAGCACATAGAGCGGCACCACGCCGAAGAAGTAGCTGTTGAGGTACTCGGTCGAGCTCTGCGACAGGGTGCGCACCCCGAGCCCGGGATCGTCCCGGATCAGCCAGATGCCGGCGAAGCCGACCACGATCATGGTGACGCCGATCGGCAGGCCGGCGACGAGCAGAAGCACCATGCAGGCGACGCTGAAGAGGCCGATCTGCGCGTTGCTCAGGTCGGCGAAGAGAGCGAACCCGGCAATCGCGGCGAGCGCGAGGAGCGCCGAACCGACCGTCGGCCATTGCGGCCGCGCGCGCCAGGCGCCCGCGGCGCGGCCGACGGCGCCGAAGAACTGGATCAGGAACTCGACCGCCGTGACCGCGGCGCCGAGCACGACGACTGAGAGGAACGGCCAGATCAGGAACACGAACACGCCCGGCGTGCCGGTGATCTCGTCGTTCGCCCAGGCGTCGGCGAGCTTGGGCCACGTCCCCCAGGTGATCACGGCGAACACCGCCGCGCCGACGAGGTGATAGACCGCATTGAACGTGTGGCCGGCGGCCGGGCGCCGCGCCTCGAGCGGCTCGATCAGCATCTCCACGCGCGTGAAGCGCCCGGCGCGCAGCGTGCTCGCCATCTGGAGGAACACCGCGGCGACGATCGAGTAGCCGACCATCTCGGCGGCACCCTTGATCGGCGCGTTGAATATGTAGCGCCCGGCGACGTCGGCGCAAATGAGGAACATCAGCGCGAAGATCCACAGCGTCCCCACGCTGTTCATGCCCAGCGTGAGGGCGCCGAACCCCCTGCCGAGGGAAGTGGAATTCAGGCTCTTCGCTTCAGAGGCCCTTGTCCCACTCGCGGAGCGGCTTCGCGCCGTGCTTGCGCGCTTCCTCCATGAAGATCTTCAGCACCTGGCGGCCGGCGTCGCCGTTGCGCCGCGCCCAGTCGCCGGCGACGTCGGGCAGCGCCTTGGCCCACTTCTCGCGCTCGGCCTGCGGCAGATCCGAGACTTTCACCGCCGGGTTCTTGGCGAGCGCGGCCCAGGTCGACGCCTCGCGCTGCGCCACGAGATCGGCGCACATCTTGGCGTAGTCGCGGCCGAGCTCGCGGAACAGATCCTTCATGTGCGGCGGCAGGCCGTCCCAGGTCTTCTTGTTCATCGCGAGCGCGCCGGAGAACACCGCGCCCAGGTCCACCTTCGTGATGTACGGCGCCACCTCGTGCAGCTTGAAGGGCAGCACGCCGGTGATCAGGATCACCGCGCCGTCGGCGACCCCGGTCTGCAGCATGTTGTAGAACACGGGGAGCCCGGCATCGACCGCGGTGACGCCGATGCCCTGCACGCGGCTCGCGATCGCGCCGGGCGCGAGCAGCTTCTTGCCCTTGAGATCCTCGAGCTTGGTGACCGGGAATTTAGTCACCAGGTGATACGTGTCCGCGACCTGGGCCCCCAGGAACACGGTGTTGTGCTTGCTCCATTCGGCGGCGAACGCGGGCACTTTCTCCATCAGCTGGTTCTGCACTTCGACCAGCGCGCGGAAGTCGCCGGTGACGAAAGGCGAGTAATAGGCGACGTTCTGCAGCGGCTGCTTCGCCGGCTCCCAGAGCGAGCCCACCCAGCCGATGTCGGCGAGGCCGTCGCCGATCCCTTCCAGCGTGTTGTTGAAGTCGTACAGCGCTCCGGCGTAGGCCTCGGTCCACTGGATCGTGTCCGGCAGCCCCTTCGCCTTCAGCCGCTTGTTCGACTCGGGGACCACGAGCTCCTTAAGCGGGATGGTCCAGGGCAGCACCGGCGGATGGCTCGAGCCGATGGTCATCTTGTAATCACGCGCCGCGGCCGGCAGCGCGACCAACAAGGCGATTGCGATTGTGAAGATCTTCATTTCTCCTCCCTCTCCACCATTGAGAAGCTCTCGTCTGCGGCAAGGCAGGCAGCTTCCGGCAGGCCGCGCTCCCTGCGCACCATGTTGGTTCCGCGCACGATCGATACCATCTTGTAGAAGGCGTGGCGCCGGCTCATGCCCTCGCGCCCCATGCCGCAGTCGGAGGCGAGGATCAGGCGCTCGGCCGGAATGTGCTGGAGCGCCTTGCGCACGAGCCCGGCGACCTGCTCGGACGTCTCTACCTGGAGCGTGTGGTGGTCGACCACCCCGATGCAGACCTTCTGCTCCCGGATCTGGCGGCCGATCGCCTCGAGGTCGGCGCCGCCCGAGCTGCAGGTCTCGAACGTGATGACGTCGGCGTCAATGCGCGACAGCGGCTCGAGCGCCGGGGCGTAGCTCGGCGTCTGCGGGAACAGGCGCTGCGCCGCCGGGTTGCCCCAGCAGGTGTGGCACCACACCTCGGTCTTCTTGCGCAGCCCGCGCACCGTGTTGTTGAACACGTCCACCATGAAATCGGGATTCAGCACCTTGTCGACCAGCCCCTTGGCCGCGAGCAGATGGATCTGCGGCTCCTCCATCTGGATCACCTTGCAGCCGGCGTCGGCGAGCTCGTGCAGCTCCTCGTTCAGCGCGTCGCTGATCGCGAGGATCGCCTTCCTCAGGTCCTTGTAGTGCAGGTCGCGCACCGCCATCGCGATGAGCTCAGGCATGATGGTGCCGAACTTGACGGGCTTGGTGGTCTGGCGCTGGGCCGCCTTCCAGACCGCGGTGTACTGAAGGCGCCCGCGCCCGACCGGCCCGACGAGGTCCGGCATCATCCGGGTCTCGAGCACGTCGTGCAGGATGTGGCCGGGCTTGTGCGGGAAGCCGGCCTTGCCGCCCGCGCGGTAGAAGCTCGCGCCGTCAAAGCCGCTCATGCGCAGCGGCGCGTACGAGAACCAGTTGTGGCCGGCAACATCGGCATCGAAGCGGCAGTCGCCGTCGGTGACGATGTCCAGGCCCGCGACCTCCTGATCGCGCAGGTAGGTCGAGACCGCATCGAGGTACTGCTCACGGTAGGTACGGTCGACCATCGCCTCGCGGAAGTCGCGCCGCCCGAGGTTCTGTGTGTACCAGCCTGGGCGGGGCAAAGAGCCGATGATTGTCGTCGGCAGCACGATGCCCGATGTCGCGGTGTACATGATCAGGACGAAAGCCCGTCGCTCACCGCGACGTTCTCGGGCTTGAGCTCTATGCCGGATGCCTTCGCCTGCACGAGGAGCAGCGTGGAGAAGTCCTGCTCGGTCATGCCCTGCCCGATCATCTGCTGCAGCAGGTCGCGCGTGAGCGAACTGAGCGGCATCGGCACCTCGAATTCGCGCCCGGCGTCGAGGCCGAGATCGAGATCCTTGCGCAGGAGCTTCGGCGTAAAGGTGACGTGGAAGTCGAGGTTCACGAGCGCCGGGGTCTTGTAGCGCGTGAACATCGAGCCCATCACGCTCTTGTTCAGGAAGTCGAGGAACGCATGGCGCGGCATGCCCGCCTTTTGCGCGAGGATCGTGATCTCGCACAGGTTCTGGGTCACCACGCCGAGCATCACGTTGTGGCAGATCTTGGCGATGCGCGCGAGCTCGCCCTCGCCGACATAGCTCGACCCCGTCCCCATCATGTCGAGGTAGGGCTTTGCCGCTTCGTAGGCCGCCTTCGGGCCCGACACCACGAAGGTGAGCTTTCCCGCCTTGATGACCTTGGCATTTCCGCTCACCGGCGCGGCGAGATACTGGACTTTCTTACCAGAGAGAATTTTTCGCAGCTCAGCCGATCCTTCCAGCGAGATCGAGGAACACTCGACGACCATCTTGGGCTTCGCCGACCCGGAGAGCAGCTTATCGACCACTTCCTTCACATCCTCCCGGGTCGACACCATGACGAACACGATGTCCCTGGAAGCGAGGTCCGGCAGCTGGTCGACCACCTTGGCGCCGTGTTTGACGAGCGGCTCGGCTTTCGCCCGGGTCCGGTTCCACACGGCAATGTCGCACCCGTCCTTCGCCAGGCGCTCCGCCATGGCGTAGCCCATGCGGCCGGTGCCGATCCAACCTAGCTTCAGCTTAGTAGGGGTTGGCAATCGGCAGCTCCTCGGCAGGGTAAAGTGTGATGACCTTCGCACCCTTCGGGGTCAGGATGACTTCCTCCTCGATGCGCGCTGCTGAGACGCCGTCGGTTGCGGGACAGTAGGTTTCAACGGCGAACACCATGCCCGCCTTGAGCTCGATCGGCTCGCGGAGCGACGTGAGGCGCGAGATCAGCGGCCGCTCGTGCAAGCCGAGGCCCAGCCCATGGCAGAAATTAAGGCCGAACGCGTCCATCTCGCTCGCGAAGCCGATCTCCTTCGCCTCCGGCAGCGCAAGCGCGATCTTGTCGCTCGTCATGCCCGGCTTGAGAAGCTCGATCGCCCGGTCCATCCACTCGCGCGCCTTCTTGTACGCCGTGCGCTGCGCGGGCGTGGCGCGGCCGACGTTGAAGGTGCGGTAGTAGCAGGTGCGATAGCCCATGAACGACTGGATGATGTCGAAGAACGCCTGGTCGCCCGGGCGGATCAGGCGATCGGTGAAGTTGTGCGGGTGCGGGCTGCAGCGCTCGCCCGAGATCGAGTTGATCGCCTCGACGCAGTCGGAGCCCATCTCGTAGAGCCGCTTGGTCGCGAGCGCCACGATCTGCGACTCCTGCACGCCGGGCTTCAACGCCTCGGCGATGTCCTGGTACACGCCGTCGACCATCGCGGCGGCCATGTTGAGCAGCGTGAGCTCGTCGATGTTCTTCACCTCGCGCGCCTGCAGCATCACCTGCTGGCCATCGCGCACGTCGATGCCGGCCTTTTGCAGCGCGAACAGCATCGGCGGCTCGACCACGTCTACGCCGATCGGCATGTCGGCCACGCCTTCCTCTTCGAGGATGGCTTTGATTTCCTTCGCAGCGTCCTTGAACAGAGCCAGATCTGCGCCGGTCGCGCCCCGCATGCCGAGCAGCCCGGCGCGGCAGTGGTCCTCGCGAAGCCACGGCGAATAGAGCTTGTGATGACGCGCGGCGCTACCGAAGTCCCAGATGTAGGGCTCGCCGTTGCCGGTGAGGAGCGAGTAGCGCGTGAGCTTGTCGCGCGCCCACTCGCCGATCACGGTGCTCGTGGTGTAGCGGATGTTGTGCTGGTCGAACGAGAGCAGCGCGCCCAGGCCGGAATGCGCGAGCGCTGCGCGCACGCGCGCCAGGCGGTAGTCGTGCAGCCGGCGGAAATCGACGCGCTCCTCGAAGTCGACCTGAGTGCGCCCCGGCGCCTGCAGCGGCCGGTCCCAGCGATGCTTGGGATCGATCTCGTCCGGACGGACGTGCGTCGTCCTCGGGTCCTTCCTGCCTTTGCTCATCCTGCCTCCTCGCCCGGGCGATTCTAGCCTCTAAAATTCGGCCATGCGTGAAACGCGGGTACCGCGCGAGCGGCTGGAAGCATTTACCGCCGAGTGCCTCGAGAAGCTCGGTGTGCAATCCGCCGATGCGAAGCTCGTCGCGCAAACGCTCGTCGCCGCAAACCTTCGTGGCGTCGACAGCCACGGAGTGGTACGCCTCCCACATTACGCGACGCGGCTGCGCAACGGCTCGGTGAAGGCGCACCCGCGCATCAGCGCGCGGCGCACGGGACCTTCCACCGCCGTAATCGGAGGCGACGCGGGAATGGGGCAGCTCGTCGCCGCACGGGCGATGCAGGAGGCGATCTCGCTCGCACGGGAAACCGGCGTCGGCGCCGCCGTGGCGCGCAACAGCTCGCATTGCGGCGCGTGCGCGTGGTTCGTCGAGATGGCGGTGAAGGAGGGCATGATCGGCGTCGCGATCACCCACACCGACTCGATCATGGTGCCGCCCGGGATGAAGCGCATCTTCCTCGGCTCCAACCCCATCGCCTTCGGCGCACCGGGCGAGCGCGAGCCGGTGATCATCGACATGTCCACCACGCACGTCGCCTGGGGAAAGATCCTGGTCGCGCGCCAGGAAGGCAAGAGCATCCCTCCCGACTGGGGCGTGGACCAGGACGGAAAGCCGACCACCGACCCCCACGCCGTCGTCGGTCTCGCGCCCACCGGCAGCCACAAGGGCTACGCGCTCGCCGCGATGGTGGAGATCTTGTGCGCCCAGCTCGCCGGCGTGCCCTTCGGCCGCCACGTCACCAAGATGTACGGCGAGCTCGACAAGCCGCGCAACCTCGGGCACTTCATGCTGGCGCTGGACGTCAGACGCTTTACTGACGCAAGAGAATTCGGCAAAGAAATCGCGAGTTTCTTGAAAGAAATCCATGACGAAGGCGCGCTTGCCCCCGGCGACCCCGAGCGCCGGACCGCCGAGCGTCGCGCGCGCGAAGGAATCCCCATCCCGGAGAACGCCCTTGCCGAGCTAAACGCGCTGGCCGGAGAGCTGGGAGTGGCCAAGCTTTGAACCTCGTGTTCGACTTGGGCGGCGTGGTCGTCCGCTGGGATCCCGACGCAATCATCGCCGGGGTTTTTTCCGACTCCAGCATTCGCTCCAAGGTGAAAGCGGACGTGTTCAGCCATCCCGACTGGCTCGAGCTCGACCGCGGCACGCTCGGGCGCGAGGACGCGATTGCGCGCGCGGCGCAGCGCACCGGGGTGGCGCTGGACGCGATGCGGCGGCTGGTGTACGCGGTGCCGCCGTCGCTCACGGTGTTCCCCGAAACCGTGGACCTGCTGTATCGGTTGAAGCGCCAGGGCTATCCGCTCTACTGCCTCTCGAACATGCACTTCGCTTCGATCGAGTACCTGGAGCAGATGCACGATTTCTGGGACGTGTTCGACGGCCGGGTGATCTCCTGCCGACTGCAGCTCTGCAAGCCCGAATCGGCCATCTACGAGCATCTCCTGCAGACCTACGGGCTCGCGGCGAAAGAAACGCTCTTCATCGATGACGTGCAGAAGAACCTCGATGCCGCGGCCAAGCTCGGCATCAGGACTCTGAGGTTCGAGAACGCCGCGCAGTGCGAGCACGAGCTGCGGGCGCTCGGGGTGATTTAGCCTCCGCGCGCCAGCGCGTCGATCTTTTCGGCGCCGAGCTTGAGCTTCGCCGCGGCGGCGCGGATCTCGTTCCAGGTCTCATCGTCCACCGGGATGCCTGCGCGCTCGCGTGTCGCCCGGTACTCGCGCTCGGGCTCCCCGGCGATGCGCACGCGGTCGTGCCCAGGCGCGACGCGCGACGAGCGCAGCCATGCGAGAAAGCTTTTCGAGTCCCTGACGTAGCTTTCCTGGGTCTTCAAGCGCGCCGGGTCGATGACGATCGACAGCATGCCGTTCAGCACGCGCCGGCGGGTCTTGTTGTCGTAGTCGGTAACCCCGCCGCCGGTGAGCGCGCCGCCGAGGAGCTCGCATGCGACCGCGAGGCCGTAGCCCTTGTGCTCGCCGAAGCAGGCCATCGCGCCGAGCGGCGCGATCACGCCCCAGCGCGGATCGTCGGTCGGGTTGCCCTGGTCGTCGATCAGCCAGCCGAGCGGGATCTTCGCGCGCTTGTTGTGCGCCACGCGGAGCTTTCCCTGCGCCACCGCGCTGGTCGCCATGTCGAGCAGGAACGGCGGCTCGCCGGGCAGCGGAATGCCGATGCACACCGGGTTCGTGCCGAAGCGCCGGTCGGCGCCGGCGAAGGGCGCGACGCGCGCGAACGACTGCACGTTGACGAAGTGGATGGAAACCAGGCCTTCGGCGAGCGCCATCTCGGCCCAGTGACCGATGCGCCCGAGGTGGTGCGAGTTGCCGAGCGCGGCGATGCAAACGCCGTGCTTCTTCGCACGCTCGATCGCCAGACGCGTCGCCTGCAGGCCGATCGACTGGCCGTAGCCCGCGCCGCCGTCGAGCGCGAGCAGCGCTCCGCCGTCGAGCTTCACCTCGATTTTGCGGTTGGGGTGCAACCCAGCCTCGAGCAGCGCCTCGACGTAACGCGGCATCATGCCGATGCCGTGAGAGTCGTGGCCGGTCAGATTCGCGGTTACCAGATTGTCCGCGACGAGCTCCGCTTCCGCGGAGTCGCTGCCGCCCGCGGCGGCAATCGCCGCTATGGCGTTCTTCAGGCTGCGTTGCTTGAAAACGAAGCCCATTACTCGGGCTTGATGTTCCCCTTGGCCACGACGCGCGTCCAGCGGTCGACCTCGGCCTTCATGAAGGCTCCGAATTCCTCGGGCGAGCTCGCGACCACGTCGAAGCCGATCTGGTTCATGCGCTCGGCGATATCCGGCGAGCGCAGCGCTTTCACCATTGCGCCGTGCAGCCGGGCCACCACCTCCTTCGGCGTCTTCGCGGGCGCCGCGGCAGCCTGCCACGACGTCACGACGAGGTCCGGGACCCCCGCTTCCGCCACCGAAGGCACCTGCGGCAGCTGCGGATGGCGCACCTTGGCGGTGACGGCGAGCGCCTTCATGCGGTTCGCCTTGATGTAGTTCGTCACGGCGCCCAGGTTCTGGAACGAGAAGTCCACCTGGTTTCCCATGATGTCAGTCTGGCAGGCAGCGCCGCCTTTGTAGGGAATGTGGATTGCGTCGGTGCCAGTGGCCTGCTTGAGGAGCTCGGCGGTGAGATGATCCGATGAGCCCGGACCGCTCGAGCAGTAGGCGAGCTTGCCGGGATTCTTCTTCATCTGCTCGATCAGCTCCTTCAGCGAGCCCGCCGCAAGCGTGGGCTTCGTGATAAGCACGTTCGGCGTGGTGACCGCGAGCGTGATCGGCGCGAAGTCGCGCACCGGGTGGTAGCGCAGGTCCTTGTAGAGCGCGGCGTTGATCGAGAACACGCCGATCGAGCCGACGAGGACCGTGTAGCCGTCGGGCTCGGCCTTCGCGACGAACTCCGCCGCGATCGCGCCGTTCGCGCCCGGACGGTTCTCCACCACGGCGGGCTGCCCGAGAAACTCCTGGAACTTGGAGGCGATCGCGCGCCCGGTGATGTCCGAGGAGCCGCCGGGGACGAACGGAATGATGACCCGGATGGGCTTCGCCGGGAATGATTGCGCGCTCGCCGCGGCGCAGAAGAAGATCAGGGCGGCGAAAGCAGCGAGTCGGTTCATCGCGCAAGTGTACTTGAACTAGAATCCGGGCTTCCTCCATGGCTCGCAAGAAACCCGAAGAGTTGCGCTCGCATCGCTGGTATGGGGTCGACGACCTGCGCTCGTTCGGCCACCGCTCGCGCACCGCGCAGATGGGCTACGAGCGCAGCGATTACGCCGGCAAGCCGGTGATCGCCATCATCAATACCTGGTCGGACATCAATCCCTGCCACACGCATTTCCGGCAACGGGTCGAAGAAGTGAAGCGCGGCGTCTGGCAGGCGGGCGGCTTCCCGGTGGAAATGCCAGCGATGTCGCTCTCCGAGCCGATGCAGAAGCCGACTACGATGATGTACCGCAACTTCCTCGCTATGGAATGCGAGGAGCTGCTGCGCTCCTACCCCGCCGACGGCGCGGTGCTCATGGCAGGATGCGACAAGACCACGCCCGCGCTCGTGATGGGCGCGACGAGCATGAACCTGCCGGCGATCTACGTCCCTGCCGGCCCGATGCTCAAGGGCCACTGGCGCGAGGAGACGCTCGGCTCGGGCTCCGACAGCTGGAAATACTGGGCGGAACTGCGCGCCGGCAACATCAGCGAGCGCGACTGGCAGGAGATCGAGGACGGCATCGCGCGTTCGCCCGGCACCTGCATGACGATGGGCACCGCGGCGACCATGATGGCGCTCGGCGAAGTGCTCGGCCTCGCCCTTCCCGGCGCTTCTTCGATTCCGGCGCCCGACTCCAACCACTCGAAGATGGCCACCGCCGCCGGCAAGCGCATCGTGGAAATGGTTTGGGAGGATCTCAAGCCGCGAGACATCCTGAGTTCCGCTTCATTTGATAATGCAATAGTCACCCTGATGGCGATGGGCGGCTCGACCAACGCGCTCATCCATCTCATCGCCATGGCGGGCCGCGCGGGGATCAAGCTGCCGCTCGAGCGCTTCAACGAGTTCTCGGCGAAGACGCCGCTGCTGGCCAACGTCCGCCCCTCCGGGGACAAGTACCTGATGGAGGACTTCTACTACGCCGGCGGCCTGCGCGCACTTCTTTCCGAGTTGAAGGACTTGCTGCACCTGAACGCAAAGACCGTCAGCGGCAAGACGCTGGGCGAGAACCTGCAAGGTGCAAAGATTTTCAATCCCGACGTAATACGGGCTCGTTCAAACCCCCTAAAGGCGTCCGGCGGTCTCGTCGTGCTGCGCGGCAACCTCGCGCCGAGCGGCGCGGTGATCAAGGCTTCGGCGACAAAGATCGTGAAGCACGAGGGCAAGGCGGTGGTGTTCGACGACTACAACGACATGGCGGCGCGTATCGACCGCGACGACCT
>DATADT010000264.1:0-5095 GCA_036258355.1 Burkholderiales bacterium | reverse complement strand
GGTGGTGATTGCTGCGCTCCTTCACAGCGGCACGAACCCGGAGGCCGTATTCCAGGATTTGCAGAAAATCCAGGAAGCTAACGAGCGCGGCCGCCGGCTGGTCGGCGCGGTGTCGTGCTGCCCGCTCGCGATGGACTTCACGCTGCATTCGCCCTATGTGTTCGAAGGGCTTGAAGCGTGGCGGCCGGCGCTCCCGTTGAAGGGCGAACGCTTCAAAAGCAAGCTGCGAGAAAAGCAATTCCGCGACGCCCTTCGGAACGAGCTTTCCAGGCCGGCGCACTTCCGCCTCTTCAACGGCGAATGGCAGCAGGTGCACGTAATCCAGTCCGCGCGCGCCGAGCTCGAGCAGCGCTCGGTGGCCGAGCTCGCCGCGGCGGACGGTGCAGACCCGCTCGATTTCATGCTGGATCTCGCGCTCGATGAAAGCTTGGACACCGTCTACAGCGCGCTGCTTCTCAACGCGGACGAGGCCGCGGTCGGCCGGATGCTGAAGCATCCGTGCAGCCTCGTCTCGCTTTCCGATGCCGGCGCCCACCTTACGTTCTTCAACGACGCGGGCTTCGGGCTGCATCTCCTCGGTCACTGGGTGCGGGACCGCGAGGTCCTGACGCTCGCCGAGGCGGCATGGCGCCTCACCGGGCAACCGGCGAAGCTTTTCGGCGTCAAGGAGCGCGGCGCGCTGAAGGCCGGCTACTACGCCGACCTGCTTCTCTTCGACCCCGGGACGGTGGATCGTGGGCCAAAGCGGCGGGTGTTCGACCTCCCGGGCGGGCATCCGCGGCTCACTACGTCCGCCATCGGCGTGCACGGGGTGTGGGTCAATGGCGTCCGCGTTGCCGGGGCGGACGGCTCCTACGCCGCCAAAGCACTGCCGGGCCGGCTGCTGCGCGAGTTTCTGCCGTAGCACTTTGGCGACAAGAAAAAGCCAGTTTAAACAATGATCTGTTCAAGTCGCCGCAACCCGACGTCGCTTTCAGGCGACATCAATTTTGATAGCTCGAAAGGATCTTCTGAGCTTTCAAAGACTTGGCCGCAGGTACGGATCGTGCGTGCGATTGCTAGCTGTCCTGCCGACTAACTACAACGAAGGGGACTCATAGTGCTACAGAAAGACGGGTTCTTCCGCAACAGGCGCGACGAGCCGTTCCGCCCGAATCAGCCGATCGCACCGACCACACCCGCAACCACCACGGCACCCACGCCCTCCGCCACGCCGGAGCCGAAAGCCGATCAACGCAAGGAATCGAAGCTGGTCGTCGGCCCCGACATCAAGATGAAGGGCGTCGAGATCAGCGACTGCGACACGCTGGTCGTCGAAGGCCGCGTCGAAGCCACCCTCGACTCGCGGGTCCTCGAAATCGCCGAGCACGGCGTGTTCCAGGGAACGATCGCGGTCGACCAGGCCGAGATCCGTGGCCGCTTCGAGGGCGAGCTCACGGTGCGCAAGATGCTGGTGATCCAGGGCACCGGAAAGGTTTCGGGCAAGATCCGCTACGCCAAGATCAAGGTCGAGGAAGGCGCAGAGCTCTCCGGGGACCTCGCAGTGCTCGACAAGTCGGCGGCCGCCGCCCTCGGCACGGGCAAACGCGTCGCCAACGCCTAGCACGCACCACCGGAGCGCGCATGGAACAAGGAAGGCTCGCGTTTACGGCGGTCTATCTCAAGTCAAGCCACGGCTACATCGGCTTCATCGAGGAGCTGCCGGGGGTCAACTCTCACGGACGCACGCTGCCCGAGGCGCGCGAGACGCTGCACAAGCTCGCCGCGCTGGTGTTCGACGAGGAGCGCCGTGAAGCAGAGGACCTGATCGCGGGCAAGGATGTCGTGCGCGAGCCGTTCGTGCTGCCGATTCCGGGCCAGACCTAGGCCGGTTTCTCTCTCGCGCTCCCTACCCTGAAGGGGGCGCAGGTAAGCCCGGGGCGGAGCTATCCGCCCCGGGGCTTTTTTTGCCGCTTTTCACGCGGCTCCAGCATGCCGTGGCGCTCGATGAACCTGATCACGCCGTCGAGCCCCTGGCCGCTCTTCAGGTTGGTGAAGACGAACGGCCGCTCGCCGCGCATCTTCCTCGCATCGCGGTCCATGACCTCGAGCGATGCGCCCACCATGGGCGCAAGGTCGATCTTGTTGATCACCAGCAGGTCCGATTTCGTGATGCCCGGCCCGCCCTTGCGCGGAATCTTGTCGCCCGCGGCCACGTCGATCACGTAGAGCGTCAGGTCGGAAAGCTCGGGGCTGAAGGTCGCGGCGAGGTTGTCGCCCCCCGATTCGACGAACACCGCATCCAGCCCCGGGAAGCGCCGTATCAGGCGCTCGACCGCTTCGAGATTGATCGACGCGTCCTCCCGGATCGCGGTGTGCGGGCAGCCTCCGGTCTCCACGCCGATGATCCGCTCCGGAGCGAGCGCCTCGTTGCGCACCAGAAACTGGGCATCCTCCTCCGTGTAGATATCGTTCGTTACCACCGCGATCTCGTAGCGGCTGCGCAGCGCGCGGCACAGGGCGAGCGTGAGAGCGGTCTTGCCCGAGCCTACCGGACCGCCGATGCCGACACGAAGGGTCATGAACGAAAGAGCCTCGAGTACTGCGTTTCATGGCGCACCGACAGCCACGCGAGCCCCGGCGCAAAGTTGGCCCACGACGCTTCTTCAAGCTCGAGTTGGGCAAGCTCCCCCAACCGCCCCCCAAGCACAAGCAGGATCTTCTGGCCGGCGGTCTGGCCGAGCGGAACCGCCTTCACCGCCGCCATCACCTGGTTCTCGAGCCAGGACCAGAGGTAGCCAAGCACCGCGTCGCGCGGCTCGATGCGCCACTGGCGCACCGCCAAAGCGTAGGCCGTCGGATAAGCCGGGTTCGCAATCAGGACTTCCACACCGAGCTCGGGCAGCAGCTTCGCTAGGGCCTGGCCCATCTGGAGGGTCTCGGCGCGCAGCTCGGCGGTCTCGCGAGTCGCCACGAAGAAGTCGTTGCGCTCCTGCGTGGGATTGGCAATCTGCGCACGCAAGACCTGCGCTTCCATGCGCGCCATCGAGAGCTCCAGCACATCGGCGATCCAGCGCTGGGCCGTTTCCGCATCCATCACCACGCCCGCCTCTATTGCGGCCTCCAGGCCCTGCGAGTAGCTATAGGCGCCGACCGGGAGGGTCGGGCTGGCAAGCTGAAGAAGGCGGGCCAGACTCGTCAGCGGTGGGGTCATCAGTGATGGTGATCGTGAATCTTGCCGCCATGGCCCATCTCGTCGTGCCGGTGGCCGTAGGCGCCCGCCTCCGGCTCGAACGGAGCCTCGATGCGCGAGACACGCGCGCCGAGTCTGCGCACCATCTCTTCGAGGACGCGGTCCTCGGCAATGCGCAGGAAATCCGGCCCGACCTCCAGCGGCACGTGGCGATTGCCAAGGTGGTAAGCGACGCGCGCGAGCTCCTCGCACTCGATGTGGAGGAGCTTCTCGGGTGCGGCCACGATCTCGACCTGGCGCCCGTCGGCCGCGGTGACGCGCTCGCCGCCGCGCAGCACGCGGCCGCGCGGCAGGATGAGCGCCACCTCCTCGCCGTTGTCGAGCCTCGCGCGCAGGCGGCTCTTCTGCCTCAGCTCGAAGGGAAGGGTCAGCTTCAAAAGAGAAAATACCTCTGGGCCATGGGCAGAGCTTTCGCCGGCTCGCACACGAGGAGCTCGCCGTCGGCGCGCACCTCGTAAGTCTCCGGGTCGACGCTCATTTCCGGCAGGTAGTCGTTGTGCACCATGTCCTTCTTGCCGATTTTGCGCGTGTTCTTCACCGTCACCAGGGGACGACGCAGCTTTTCGAGCTTTCTACTTTTCAAGGAAGCCTTCGAAACGAAAGTCACCGCCTTCGCGCCGAACATCGGCCGGTAGTGCACCGGCTGCGGCGTCGGGATCGAGGCGTTCGGATCGCCCATCGCGGCGGCGGCGATCATGCCTCCCTTCACGATGAGGAACGGCTTTACGCCGAAGAACGCCGGCTTCCAGAGCACGAGGTCGGCCAGCTTGCCTTCCTCCAGCGACCCCACTTCGTGCGAGATCCCGTGCGCGATCGCCGGGTTGATCGTGTATTTCGCCACGTAGCGCTTCACGCGGACGTTGTCCGCCGGACCCTTTCCGAGAGTTCCCCTTTGCGTTTTCATCTTGTGGGCGGTTTGCCAGGTCCGGATGATCACCTCGCCCACGCGCCCCATCGCCTGCGAGTCCGACGACATCATCGAGAACGCGCCGAGGTCGTGCAGGATGTCCTCGGCGGCGATGGTCTCGCGGCGGATGCGCGACTCGGCGAACGCCACGTCCTCGGCGATCGCGGGATCGAGGTGATGGCACACCATCAGCATGTCGAGGTGCTCGGCGATGGTGTTCACGGTGTAGGGGCGCGTTGGATTGGTCGAAGACGGCAGCACATTGCGCTGGCCGCACACCTTGATGATGTCCGGGGCATGCCCGCCGCCCGCGCCCTCGGTGTGGTAGGTGTGAATGGTCCGGCCCTTGAACGCCGCCACCGAGGCCTCGACGAAGCCCGACTCGTTCAGCGTATCGGTGTGGATCGCGACCTGCACGTCCATCTTGTCTGCAACCGCGAGGCAATTGTCGATCGCCGCCGGCGTCGTGCCCCAGTCTTCGTGGAGCTTCAGTCCAATCGCGCCGGCACGAATCTGTTCCACCAACCCTTCAGGGAGAGAAGCATTTCCTTTGCCCAGGAAACCCAGGTTCACGGGGAAAGCATCCGCGGCCTCGAGCATGGATTGGATATGCCACGGGCCCGGCGTGCACGTCGTGGCGAAGGTACCGGTCGCGGGCCCGGTGCCGCCGCCGATCATCGTCGTGACGCCGGACATGAGCGCCTCGTCGATCTGCTGCGGGCAGATGAAATGGATATGGCTGTCGATGCCGCCCGCAGTGGCGATCAGGCCTTCGCCCGCGATGATCTCGGTGCCCGGCCCGATGGGGATCGTAATTCCCGGCTGTATGTCGGGATTGCCCGCCTTCCCGATCTTCCAGATGCGGCCGTTCTTAAGGCCGATGTCCGCCTTGACGATGCCCCAGTGATCGACGATGAGCGCATTGGTGACGACGGTGTCCGCGATGTCCTTGGAGG
>DATADT010000263.1:0-13068 GCA_036258355.1 Burkholderiales bacterium | reverse complement strand
ACGCACGCTGGGCTCGCGCACCTGCTCGGGGGCGAGCTGCGCACCGGCATGCTGCTCGGCGCGATCCTCGGCCTCGCGAGCTTCTTCCCGGTGTGGCTCGCTTTCGGCGACCTGCGGCTCGCCGCCGCGGTCGCGACCGCGATCTTCGCCGCCGGGATCATGGCGGCCGGGCTCGGGCTGCTGCTGCCGTGGTGGATCGCGCGCACTGGTCGCGATCCGGCGTTCGGCAGCGGCCCGCTTGCGACTGTGATCCAGGACGTCCTGAGCCTGCTCGTCTATCTCGGCGTGGTGCGCGCCTTCGGCGTATAGCGCATGGAGGCTCCCCACAGCTTAGTCGCCGACGAGGTACTCGCTGCGCTCGGCGCAACCGAGCGCGGCCTGGAGTCGGGCGAGGCCGCCGCGCGGCTCGCCAAGCACGGACCGAACGCGCTGCCCGAGGCGAAGCCGCGCCATCCGCTCGCGCGCTTCGCCGCGCAGTTCCACAACGTGCTCATCTACTTCCTGCTTGCCTCGGCGCTCGGCGCCGCGATCCTCGAGCACGCGATTGACGCCGGGGCGATCGTTGCGGTGGTCCTGGTGAACGCGTTCGTCGGCTTCATCCAGGAAGGCAAGGCCGAGAAGGCGCTCGCCGCCATGCGGCGCATGATCGCGCCGCAGGCAAGCGTGCTGCGCGATGGGGTGCGTCGCAGCGTGCCGGCGGCGAGCCTGGTGTCGGGAGACATCGTGCTGATCGAGGCCGGCGACCGCGTCCCGGCCGACCTGCGCCTGCTGCGCGCGCGCGGGCTGCTCGTCGATGAGGCGCTCCTCACCGGCGAATCGGTCCCCGCGGCAAAGAACGAGGCACCGGCGCCGGCCGCTGCTGACCTGGGCGCGCGCCACAGCATGGCCTACTCGGGCACGCTGGTGGCGGCCGGCCAGGGGACCGGCGTGGTAGTGGCGACGGGCGTCGCCACGGAGATCGGCCGCATCAGCACGCTCCTTCAGTCGGTCCAGTCTCTGACCACGCCGCTCCTTCGCCAGATGAACCGCTTCGCAAGGCGCTTCACCTGGCTGGCGATCGCCGGCTCGGCGGCGCTTTTTGCCTTTGCCGTGCTAGTGCGCGACTTCCCCTGGATGCAGGCGCTGCTCGGCGTGGTGGCGCTCGCGGTCAGCGTGGTGCCCGAGGGCTTGCCCGCAGTGATCACGATCACGCTCGCCATCGGGGTGCGCCGCATGGCGGCGCGCAACGCCGTGATCCGCCAGCTGCCCGCGGTCGAGACGCTGGGCGCCACTTCGGTCATCTGCTCCGACAAAACCGGCACGCTCACGCGCAACGAGATGACCGCGCGGCGCGTCGTCACCGCAGAGCACGAGGGCGCGGTGTCGGGCGCCGGCTATGCGCCCGAAGGCAACATCGAGGCCGTCGGCCACGACGACGATGCCGCCTGCGTCGCCTCGGCGATGCCGCTCATCCGCTGTGGGGTGCTGTGCAACGACGCGCAGCTGCGCAAGCGCGACGGAGTGTGGACGGTCGAAGGCGATCCGATGGAGGGCGCGCTGATCGCGCTGGCGATGAAGGCCGGCCTCAACGCCGAGCACGTGCGCGCCGAGTGGCCGCGCCTGGATGAAGTGCCCTTCGACGCGGCGTACCGCTTCATGGCGACTCTGCACCGCGGCCCCGACGGACAGACGATGCTTTTCGTCAAGGGCGCGCCGGAGGAGCTGCTGGCGCTCTCCGACATGCCCGACGACCCGGCGTGGCGCTCGAGAATCGCGCGCGCCGCATCGGCCGGCGAGCGCGTGCTCGGATTTGCCTTCAAGAGAATGCATTTTGAAACGCGCGCCATCGCTCCGGGGGATGTCCGACAGCTCGAATTCCTGGGCATCGTCGGCTTCATCGACCCCCCCCGCCCCGAGGCGGTGGATGCGATCGCGCAATGCCGCCGCGCCGGCATCGCGGTGAAGATGATCACCGGCGACCACGCCGCGACCGCGGCGGCGATCGCCGCGCAGCTCGGCCTGGAGCGCGGCGAGCGCGTGCTCACCGGCGCCGAGCTCGATGCGCTGCCCGAAGAATCGTTCGCCGAGCAAGTTCGCCGCACGAGCGTCTTCGCGCGCACCGCCCCGGAGCACAAGCTGCGCATCGTGCGGGCCCTCCAGGCCGGCGGCGCGGTGGTCGCGATGACCGGCGACGGAGTGAACGACGCGCCCTCGCTCAAGCAGGCCGACGTCGGAGTCGCGATGGGAATCAAGGGCACCGAGGCGTCGAAGGAGGCCGCCGAGATGGTGCTGCTCGACGACAACTTCGCCTCGATCGTCGCCGCCGTGCACGAGGGGCGCGTCGTGCACGACAACATCCGCAAGGTCGTCGCCTGGACTTTGCCCACGAACGGCGGCGAGGCGCTCACGGTGATCGCGGCCCTGCTCTTCGGCCTGGTGCTGCCGATGACGGCGGCCCAGATCCTGTGGGTCAACCTGGTCGCCGAGTCGGCGCTCGGCCTGGCGCTCGCCTTCGAGCCCGCCGAGCGCGGCGTCATGCGCCGGCCGCCGCGGCGCCCCGACGAGCCCCTGCTATCGCGTTTTCTCGTCTGGCGCGTGGTGGTGGTGTCGCTGCTTTTCGCCGCAGCGTCCCTCGGCATGTTCTTCGCGGCGCTCGAGCTTGGCCGCGATCTCGAGACCGCGCGCACCATCGTGGTGAACGCTCTCGTCGTGCTGCAGGTGTTCTATCTCTTCAACGTGCGTTACCTGCACATGACGTCGCTCACGCTGCGCGGAGCGCTCGGCACGCCGGCAGTGCTGTGGGCGCTCGCCGTCATCGTGGCGGCGCAGCTGCTGTTCACCTACGCGCCGATCATGCAGTACTGGTTCGCAACGCGCCCGCTCGCCTTCCTCGACGGCACGGTCGTGATCGCCTGCGGCGCCGTCTTCATGTTCCTGCTCGAGGCGGAGAAGCTGCTGCTGCGCCGCTTCGGCTTGCTGGAGCAGCCGCCTAGCGGTACACCAACACCGGGGTCTTCGAGAGTTGGATGACCTTGTCGGTGACGCTGCCGAGCGTCAGGCGCATCAGCCCGCGGTAGCCGTGCGAGGCCATCAGGATGAGGTCGCACCTGCGCTTCCTCGCCGCTTCGATGATCCCCTCGTACGGCGTACGCGCCGTCTCGACCAGCGTATCGCACCGCACGTCAGCCTTGGCCGCGGCGCGTGCGATGGCGTCGACCTGCTTCTTTGCGCTGGCGCGCGCGCGGCGCTCGAACTCGGCGACCATCTGCCGGTCGGCGACGTAGCCTTCACCGTACAGGCGCACCGGCACCGGCTCGAGCGCGTAGTAGCCGGTGACCTTGGCACCGGTCTGCTTGGCCAAGCCGATGCCCGCCTTGACCGCCTTAGCCGAGACGGGCGAGCCGTCGGTGGGAATCAGGATGTGCTTGAACATGCGGGCTCCTCCCTTCATGAGCCCGCTATTCTAGTGCTTCGCGCCGAGTACGCGCTCCAGACCCGGCACGTCCAGGATGCGCACGTGCTTCTGCTGCACGTCGATCAGGCGCCCGGTCTGGAACTGGGAGAAGAGCCGGCTCACCGTCTCGAGCTTGAGGCCGAGGTAGCTGCCGAGCTCCTCGCGCGTCATGCGGAGATGGAAGTCGGAGGCCGAGTAGCCGCGGCGCACGAAGCGCTTGGAGAGATTGAGCAGGAACGTCGCGAGGCGCTCCTCGGCGCGCATCGAGCCGAGCAGCAGCATCACACCGTGGTCGCGCACGATCTCGCGCGCCAGGATCGCGTGCAGGTGGCGCTGCAGCGCCGGCACCTCGCGCGACATTTCCTCGATCAGGGCGTACGGCAGCACGCACACCTCGCTGTCCTCCAGCGCCACCGCGGTGCCGTTGTAGGCGCCCGCGCCCAGGCCGTCGAGGCCGACGAGCTCGCCGCCCATGAAGAAGCCGGTGACCTGCTCGCGGCCGTCGCCGTCGAGCACGCTCGTCTTGAAGAAGCCGCTGCGGATGGCGTACACGGCGCTGAACTGTGCGCCCGCGTTGAATAGCGTCTCGCCCCGCTTCACGCGCCTGCGGGCATAGACGATGTTCTCGACGCGCTCGACGTCCTCAGCGGACAGGCCTGCGGGAAGGCACAGCTCGCGCAGGTTACAGCTCGCACAGCTCACTTCGAATTTCTGGGGCATCGGCTTGAACCTCGGTCGGATGGCGATGACGGCGGCTTGCATGTCGCTGGCTCCCTCAGTGCACGGCGGCGGCGCGCTCGGTGATGATTTGCCGAACGCGTTCGAGATCCCTGCTCTTGTCGAAGAAATCGCGCGCGCCCAGGCGCTCGGCGAGCTCGCGGTACGGCTCGGCGACGAAGTTGGAGACCATGTAAACGTCGATCTCCGGCGCCTGGCGGCATACCGCGCGCAGCACCTCGAATCCGCTCGTGCCCCCGGCAAGCGAGAGGTCGAGCACCACGACATCGGGCCGCATTTCGAGGATCTCGCGGATTGCGATGTCGGCGCGCTCCGCCTCGCCGACCACTGTCGCCCCCGGGATCGCGCCGAACATCTCGGCGAGCCGGGTGCGCAGCAGCGGGGAGTCTTCGACCAGAAAAATTTCCATCGCCGCCAGTGTGCCGGCGGCGCGCCGCGCGCCCTATCGGCGCTCGCTGATATTCAGCGTAGGAGCTTTCCTATTCGCTAGGCTGCGGTCGCGGCGAGCGCTTCGCGCAAGAGCGGGATGTCATGGCTCTTGTCGAAGAAGCCGCGCGCCCCCAGGCGCTCGGCGGCCTTGCGGTAGCCCTCGGTGGCGAAGTTGGTGAGCACGGAGACCGCGACCTGCGGCGCACGGCTTTGCAGCACGCGCAGCACGTCGAAGCCGCTCCCCTTCGCGAGCTGAATGTCGAGCACCACCGCGTCGGCGCCCGCGACGAGGATGCCCTCCACCGCCGGCTCCGCCTCCGCGGCGTAGCCCACCGTCTGCACGCCCGGAATCGCCTTCAGCATCGCCTCCAGGCGCTCGCGCAGCAGCGGCGCGTCTTCGACGAGGAATACTTTCACTGGGCAAGTATGCGGTGTCCCTTCGTCCCCACAGGGTGTCTGCGTGTAGGCCAACGCCGCGATCGGTTGTAGGAATTTTCCGAGAGGATTACAGCCAGCCGAATAGCTGGGCCAAGAGGGCCGCCAGTCCAGCCGCGGCTATCATCGCAGCCGCGTAGATCAGTGTCTTGACCATTGAGGCATTGGCCAGCCTCTCACTGATCAGGCGGCCCGACTTGCGCCAGATCAAGCTTTCACACTGCAAAGCGTTGCGCCCTAGACCAGCCGGTGCTCCATGGCGTAGCGCACGAGCTCGGCGGTGCTGCCGAGGCCGAGCTTGTCGAGGATGCGCGTCTTGTGAGTACTCACGGTCTTCACCGAGAGGTGCAGGCGCTCGCCGATCTCGGTGGGGCCGAGGCCTTCGACGAGGAGCCGCATCACTTCGAACTCGCGGTCCGAGAGCGATTCGTGCGGCGGCTTGTCGCCCGCCTGAAGCAAGCTCGCGGCAGCCGCGTCGCCGATGTGCACGCCGCCGGCGGCAATCTTGCGCAATGCGCCCAGCAGCACTTCGGCGGCGCTATCCTTGCTCAGGTAGCCGGCGGCGCCGGCCTTGAGCGCGCGCGCGGCGTACTGGCTCTCGCCGTGCATCGAGAGCACAAGGATCCTGAGCTTCGGCTTCTCGAGCTTGAGCCGCTTGATCAGATCGATGCCGGAAAGGCCGGGCATCGACATGTCGAGCATTGCCACGTCGTAGTCGTTCGCCTTCACAGCCGCGAGCGCCTCATCGCCGCTCGAGGCTTCGGCGGCGACCTGCAGGTCGGGCGTCGCGGCGAGGATGCGCTTCAGCCCGTCGCGCACGATGTTGTGGTCGTCGGCAATAAGAACTCGGATCATGTGGCGGTCTCGGTCGCCAGCCCGCGCAGCGGGACCGTAAGCTTGAGGCGCGTGCCGCCGCGCGGCGCGCGGCCGATGTCGAGCGAACCTCCGAGGAAGGCGATCCGCTCGCGCATTCCTTTCAGCCCGAGCGAGCGGGCCTTTGCCAGGTCCTCGGGCGCGATGCCGCGGCCGTCGTCCTCGATCTCGACGTGCACCACGCCGTCGACCGCGCCGAGCACCACCCAGGCGTTCTTCGCGCCGGAATGGCGCGCGATGTTGGTAAGCGACTCCTGCACGGCGCGGTACACCGCGGTTGCCACCGCCTTGGACACGCCCTGCACGTCCTCCGACACGTTGACGCGGCAGGCGACGCCGGAGCGCTTGGCGAAATCCTCGACCAGCCACGCGGCGGCGTCGGCGAGGCCCAGATCGTCGAGCATCAGCGGCCGCAGGTCGGCCGAGATGCGTCGCGTCGAGCCGACCGTGCGGTCGAGGAGCGCGCTCATCTCCGCGGCGTGCGCCGCGAGCTCCGGATCGGCGGGCAGCCGCTCGCGCAGCCATCCCAGGTCCATCTTGAGCGCGGTCAGAAGCTGGCCGAGCTCGTCGTGCAGCTCGCGCGCGATGTGCGCCTTCTCCTCCTCGCGCGCCTCGAGCACTCGCGCCGAGAGCTCGCGCAGCTCGCGCTGCGAAGCCTTGATCGCGTCCTCGAACTGCTTGCGCCGCGTGATGTCGCGCAGGATCACGGTGTAGTGGCGCGCGCCCGGCGCGCCGGATTGCGAGATCGACGCCTCGATCGGGAATTCCTCGCCCTCATTGTTCTCGCTGGCGCGCAGCGCCCAGAGCGTGGTGACGTCGCCCATGCGCCGGCTGGTGACGCCGGTGCTGCCGAAGTGCTGAATGTGCTTGCGGTGCGCTTCGCGAAAGCGCGCCGGCAGGAAGCGGTCGAGCGAGGTGCCGAGCGCCTCCTCGCGCCGCACGCGGAACATCTGCTCGGCGGCGCGGTTGAAGAGCACGATCTTCTGCCTTTCGTCGACCGAGACGATGGCGTCCATCGCCGAGTCGACGATCGAGCCGAGCTGCGCCTCGCTCGCCTCGGTGCGGTGCTCGGCGACCAGCACTTCGCGCGCGGCGACGACGATGCCGGCGCCGATCACCAGCATGTCGGAGACGATCACGGCTCCGAGCAGCCAGGGCGAGTCGAGCCCGCGCAGGAAGGCCACCGCGTTCATGCCCACGAGGACGGCGAGCGCAGCCGCGCCCGCCGCGATCGCCACCGGATGGCGGAAGTAGCTTCGTTTGACCGAGGTCAAAGGTCCCGGCCCCTCAGCCTTCATATTTCGCTAATGCCCTATCCCGCGTCGGAACTGGTCATCGACCCGGTCCTGATCCGCAAATACGACGTGAGCGGCCCACGCTACACCTCGTACCCGACCGCCGACCGCTTTGTCGAGGCCTTCGGCGAGCCGGAACTCGAGCAGTGGCTCGGCCGGCGAAATATCGGCGGCTTCAGCCAGCCGCTTTCGCTCTACGTGCATCTGCCGTTCTGCGCCACGCTCTGCTACTACTGCGGCTGCAACAAGGTCGTGACCCGCGACCACAGCAGATCCACCAAGTATATCAAGTACTTGGCTAAGGAATTGGCGCTGTTGGGGCCGCACCTAGGCGAGCCGGTGCCGCTCGAGCAAGTGCACTGGGGCGGCGGCACGCCAAACTTCCTCTCGCGCGAGGAGATGAGCGAGCTCGTCGCTTCGATCGACTCCGCCTTCACCCGCGGCGAAAAGACCGAGTGCGCGATCGAGCTCGACCCGCGCAGCGCCGAGCCCGGCCGCATGGAGTTCCTCGCGGCGCTCGGCTTCACCCGCCTTTCGATCGGCGTGCAGGACTTCGACCCCGCCGTGCAGAAGGCGGTGCATCGCGTACAGAGCGTGGAAACCACCCGGCGCGTCATGGAAGAGGCGCGCGCGCACGGCTTCAGGTCGGTCAACCTCGACCTGATCTACGGCCTGCCGCGGCAGAGCCTCGACAGCTTCAATCGCACGCTCGACGAAGTGCTCGCGCTCGAGCCCGACCGCGTCGCGCTCTACAACTACGCGCATTTACCAAAACTCTTCAAGCCGCAGCGGCGCATCGTCGAAGCCGAGCTGCCTTCGCCCGAGCTCAAGCTCGAGCTGATGACGCTCGCCATCGGGCGCCTGACGCGCGCGGACTACCTGTACATCGGCATGGACCATTTCGCGCGCCCGGAGGACGAGCTCGCCGTCGCGCAGAAGCTCGGCAAGCTCTCGCGCAGCTTCCAGGGCTACTCCACACACTCGGGCGACCTCATCGGGCTGGGACTTTCCTCGATCGGGCAAGTCGGCCCGACCTACTACCAGAACGTCAAGGAGCTCGACGGCTACTACGCCGCGCTCGACGCCGGCCGGTTGCCGGTGTTGCGCGGCGTCGAGCTCACCCCGGACGACCTCGCGCGGCGCGCGGTGATCCAGGCGCTCATGTGCCACTTCCGCGTCTCGGTCGAGTCGATCGAACTCTCGTATCTCCTCGATTTCAACCGTCACTTTGCCGCCGAGCTCCACATGCTGAAAAAGTTGGCCGACGACGGACTGGTCGAGCTCCAGCCCGACTGGATCGTGGTGACGCCGAAAGGCCGGCTGCTGGTGCGCGCGATCGCGATGCTCTTCGACCGCTATCTGCGCGAGGCGCGCGAGCGCGCGAGTTATTCGAAAGTCATATGACGGAGATCGCTCTCCCGCTCGCCCTCGCGCTCGGCGGGCTCGCCTCGGGACTGCACTGTGCCGGCATGTGCGGCGGCATCGCCGCCGGGTTCTCGCTGTTGCAAAAAGACGAGATCTGGAAGCGCCAGTTCGCCTTCAATGCGGGCCGCATCACGAGCTATGCCGCCGCCGGTGCCGTGGCGGGTGCGCTCGGCAGCGCCGCCGCCTACGCCGCAGCCGTGCTCCCCGCGCAGACCTTCTTCTATTTCTTCTCCAGCGCGTTCGTGCTGCTTGCGGGAATGCACTTCTGGGGATTGCCGCTGCCGCTTTCCGCTTTGGAAAAAATCGGCGTGCCGGTCTGGCGACGGATACAGCCGCTCGCCGCGCGGCTGCTACCCGCGCGCACGCTGCCGCAGGCGTACGCCGCCGGTCTTGCATGGGGCTGGCTGCCGTGCGGCCTGGTCTATGGGGCGCTTGCCGCCGCAGTGTTCTCGGGCGGCGCAGCGCAAGGCGCGGTGGCCATGGCGGCGTTCGGCGCCGGCACCTTGCCGTGGCTCTTCATCGCCGGCGTGGCCGCGGCGCGGTTACGCGGATGGTCCGGGCTCGCGCGGCTGCGCCGGCTGGGCGGAGCGCTCCTCATCGCCCTCGGCGGCTTCGGCGTCGCGCACGCGAGCGGCCTCGGCGAAAGCGTCTGGCAGACGCTTCTCTGCTTCTAGACGCTCCGGCCTCGGCAGGCGAGACAAAGCGTCGCGACGGGCTCCTCGATCAGCTCTACGTACGGCATCTCGGCGCCGCAGAAGTAACGATAGTGCATCGAACCTCTTTCGGAAAAATCCTACGGGAGTGCCCGGAGCGGGCTTTGACCAAGATCAATACCGGCCGCCCCGGATGCCTCATCGTTGAGCCATGAACCCGCTCACGCTCTACGCCCACGCCATAGCAATCGAACGCGAAGCGGTCGCGCGCTACTCCGAGTTTGCCGAGCGAATGTCCGACCTCGGCAACGACGCCGCGGCCGAGGTCTTCGCCACCCTCGCCCGGATGGAGAGCGAGCATCTCGAGGAGCTGTGCAAGCGAACCGCCGGCCTGGCGCTACCTGCGGTTGCCGACGGCGAATGTAGCTGGCTCGACGCCGGCGCCCCTGAGACCGCGGCGCGCGAGCTCGTGTTCCGGCTGATGACGCCGCGGCACGCGCTCGAGATCGCGCTCGCGGGCGAGAAGCGTGCCGAAGCGTTCTTCGAGCACGTCGTTCTCACCGCCGACGACCCCATGCTGCGCGCGCTCGCGTGCGAGATGGCAGCCGACGAGGGCGACCACATCGTGATGCTGGAAAAGCTGCTGGAGCGCACGCCGAGCCCGATCGTCGACTGGGCATCGGTCTACGAAAGGCAAACCGCATGAAAGACGCCATTTCAATCCTGAAGAGCGAGCATCGATCGATCTCCGCGGTGCTGCACGGGCTGAAGGAGCTCGCGCGCATGGCGCAGGACGCCAAGGTGCGGCCGCGCTTCCAGGTGCTGCGCAGCATGCTGCGCTACATGGACGAATACCCGGAGCGGCTGCACCACCCGAAAGAGAACGACCACCTCTTCTCGCGCCTCGTCGCGCGCGAGCCCGGCGCGCGGCTCCTCGTCGAGGAGCTCCAGGCCGAGCATGAGGAGGGCGCGCGCCTCATCCGCGACCTGGAGCGTTCGCTGCTCTTCTTCGAGGAGGGCTGGCCCGCGGGCGCCCGCGAATTCCAGCAGACGGTCGACGCCTACGCCGATTTCCACTGGAAGCACATGCGCAAGGAGGAGCAGCAGCTCATGCCGCTCGCCGAGCGCGCTTTGACGGCGGAGGACTGGAAGGCGATCAACGCAGCGTTCTCGGAAAACCGTGATCCGGTCGCCGGCTTGCAGGAGCGCGACTTCGAGCAGCTCTTTTCGCGCATCGCCAACCTCGCGCCAGCGCCGGTCGGTCTCGGCGCAAGCTGGCGATGACCTGTCACTAGGAGACGTTATGTACAAGCACATCCTCATTCCCACCGACGGCTCCGAGGTCGCGGAGAAAGCCGTTGCCCAAGGCATCGAGTTCGCGCGCGAGGCGAAGGCGCGCGTGACGCTCTTCACCGCCGTGCCCGAGTACGAGCCGCCGAGCGAGGCGCAGGTGTTCGCGCGCCGCGTGGTCTCGATCGCCGACCATGCGCGCGAGTCGGAGGAGAAAGCCCAGCGGATCCTGGCGCATCCCTCGGACTTGGCGCGCGCGGCGGGCTTAGAGTTCGACACCGATTACGAGCAGAGCAACCAGCCGTGGCAGGCGATCGTAAACGCGGCCAAGCGCCACGGCTGCGACGCGATCTTCATGGCTTCGCACGGGCGCAAGGGCCTGTCGCGCCTGGTCCACGGCAGCCAGACGGTCGACGTCCTCACGCACTCGGACATTCCGACCCTCGTAGTCCGTTAGATTTTCCGATGCGTATCGTGCTTCGGCCGTTTCCGGTGCTGTACGCGTGCCAGGGCTGCCCCGAATACGGAAATGCGGCGCGCGAGTTCGGCGAGCGCCTCGACCGCGCCGGCGTCGGCGAGTTGGTCTGGCTGGGTGCCGCCGCCGACATCCAGCCGACCGAGCGCTACCCGGTGTTCGCCATCGACGGCTGCAAGAAAGGCTGCGCGCTCAAGTGGCTCGCGCAGCACGGCATCGCCGCCGAGCGCAGCTACATCGTCGGCTAACCCCGCAGCAGAGTCCGCAGGTCGTGCGCGAGGTCCGGCGCGATGCGCTCGTGACGCACGAGGAGGCGCAGCCTGCCCTGCGGATCGATGACGTAAGTTTGTGCGCTGTGGTCAACCGTGTACGTGTCGCCCTGCTTTCGCTTTTCGAAGTAGATCTTGAACTCCTGCGCGACCTTGCGGGTCGCTTCGAGGTCGCCGCGCAGCCCGACGAACGCCGGGTCGAAGGCGGTCACGTACTTCGCGAGCGAATCCAGCGTATCGCGCTCGGGATCCACGCTCACCATGAGGACCTGGACGCGGGCGGCGTCGGGGCCCAGCTCCTTCAGCGCCTGCGCGATGTCGGCGAGCGTGGTCGGGCACACGTCCGGGCAGCGCGTGAAGCCGAAGAAGAGCACCACCGCCTTGCCGCGCCAGTCCTCGAGGCGCCGCGGCTTGCCCGTGTGGTCGACGAGCTCGAGCGAGCGTCCGTAGGGCGCCCCGGTGATGTCGGTGCTCTTGAACTGCGGGCTCGAATCGCAGCCGGCGGCGAGCGCCAGGCTACAGGTAATGATCGACCAGAAGAGCCGCGAAAAGGAACGCAAGGTAGGCGATCGAATAGCGGAAGGTCTTGTGCGCCACAGCGTCGGTGTAGGCGAGGTAAATCCTCAGGGCATAGGAAACGAACAGCGCGCCGAGCGCGACGGCCGCGACAAGGTACACCAGGCCGCTCATGCGGATGACGTAGGGAAGAAGGCTGACGGCGAAAAGAATCAGCGTATAGAGCAGGACCTGCAGCCGGGTGTACTCCTTGCCGTGCGTGACCGGCAGCATCGGCACGCCGGCGCGCACGTAGTCCTCGGTGCGGTAGAGGGCAAGCGACCAAAAGTGGGGCGGGGTCCAGGCGAAGATGATGAGAAAGAGCACGAGCGGCTCGATCGTGACCTCGCCGGTCACCGCGGACCAGCCGAGCACCGGCGGCATGGCGCCCGAGGCGCCGCCGATCACGATGTTTTGCGGCGTCGCCGGCTTGAGGACCACCGTGTAGATGATCGCGTAGCCGACGAAGGTGGCGAGCGTGAGCCACATCGTGAGCGCGTTCACGTAGTGGTAGAGCAGCCAGAGGCCGATACCGCCGAGGGCCCCGGCAAAAGCAAGCGTCTGCGCCGCCGTAAGCTCGCCCCGCGGCAGCGGCCGCCAGCTCGTGCGGCTCATCACCGCGTCGATCCTGTGCTCCACCAGGCAATTCACCGCCGCCGCGGCGCCCGCGACGAGCCATATGCCCGCGGTGGCCGCGAAAAGCGTGCGCGGCGGAACCATGCCCGCAGTGGCGAGGAACATGCCGATCACCGCCGTAAACACGATGAGCGCCACGACCCGCGGCTTGGTGAGCGAGTAGAACGCGCGCAGGCGCTGCGCGAAGCCGTGGGGAAGGACCTGGGTGTTCACGGGAAGGCGGAGTTTACCTCGTACGGGGGGTGTACTTCAGCAGCCGCTGCAGGTCTTTGATCATTCCCGAAGGGTCCGGGTCGTGCGGGAAGCGCATCATCAGGTTGCCCTGCGGGTCGACGAGGTAGATGTGGTGCGACACAGAACCGCCAAAGGCAACGGCCAGGCCTGGTTCGCTGAAAATCCGCGTTCCCTCGATACCCGGCAGGATCTCGGCGCGCGGCTTGGCCCGGTCGGCGATCACCCACAACCGCTCGACGCGGTCCATGTCCTTGCCCTGCGCGCGGCGCACCTGGCGCATGTAATAGAGCTTCTTTTCGCAATAGGCGTCGCACGCCCCGGCGTCGAA
>DATADT010000262.1:0-2445 GCA_036258355.1 Burkholderiales bacterium | reverse complement strand
ACCTGGGCGAAAAAGAACCTCGCCTCGGCGGCCGAGCGCTTCAATTACCTGTACTCGGCCGGCGAGCTCGAGGCGCTCGCGCCGCCGGTGACGGCGCTCGCTGCCGGCGCGCGGCGAGTGCACGTGCTTTTCAACAACTGTCACGGCGACAAGGCGCAGCGCAACGCCGCGCAGTTCCGCGAGCTCCTCGCCGCTACGCGGGCGCCGGCAGCCCATGCACGATCTTCTTGAACTCCGACCAGGGCAGGGCGGGCCATACCTCGGTATGCGAGTGCCCGTAGCTGCGCACGAGTGCAGAGACCCGCATCGCCGTCTGCAGGTCGGGCGCCTCGAAGACGTCGACGTAGTCGTAGGGCCCGAGCACCGCGAAATCGGCCACCCACTTCACCTCGGGACAGGCCTTGCGCACCTGGTCGACCGCGTGGCGCTCGAGGGTCTCGAACGACTTGGGCTGATGCAGCGACTGCGCCGAAACGCGCGTGAGCATGATGAACTGCGCCATGGAGCCTCCTTCCAGGTAGAAGATCAATGTTCCCCTTGCACGATGCGCTGCGCAACAAGGGCACGGCCCTTGCCGTCGTCGGCAGAAGCGGAGTAGCCTGCGTACGGTTCACCCTTCTCCGAGGAAATTGTCAATGGCCGGCTGGCGCATCGAAGGGCAGTACATGGAGACCTGCAACTGCACCTTCCTCTGCCCGTGCATCGGGTCGAATCTCACCGCGCGGCCGAGCGAAGGCGACTGCAAGGCGGCCATCGCGATGCGCATCGGCAAGGGCGAGAAGGACGGCGTCAAGCTCGATGGCCTGTCGTTCATCGTTCTCATGCATTCGCCCAAGGCGATGGCGGAGGGCAACATCACGGTCGGTCTCATCGTCGACGAGCGCGCTTCCGACAAGCAGGTGGAAGCGATCAGCGCCATCGCCACCGGCGCCGCCGGCGGCCCGATGGCCGCGCTGGGACCGCTGGTCGGCAAGGTCGCCGGCGTCGAGAAGCGGCCGATCCGCTTCGAAGGAAGCGGCATGGAGTTTTCCGTCAAGGCGGGCGAGCTCATCGACCAGGCGCTGGAGGGAGTGCCGGGACCGGCGCGCGCCGGCGAGCCGATCTATCTGGACAACACCTGCCACCCGGTGAACAGCAAGCTCGCGCTGGCGAAAGCCACGCGCAGCAAGTTCAACGCGTTCGGCATCCGCTGGGACGATTCGAGCGGCACGCGCAACGGCCACTTCGCGCCCTTCGCGTGGACGGGTTAGGCGGCCCCGCAGCGCTTCACCGCGGCATCGAAGCGGCGCTGCGCCGCGACCGCCTGGTCGTCGCGCTCAGCCTGGCCGGCGTCGTCGGGCTCGCCTGGCTCTATCTTTGGCGCGCCGCTGCTTCCATGCACATGGACCCCGGTGTCGGCATGGCAATGGCGATGCCCGCCCTGACCTTCGCGATGTGGGTCGTCATGATGGCCGGCATGATGCTGCCGAGCGCCGCGCCGACCATCCTTCTCTATGGCGCCATGGTGCGCAAGCACGCCGAGCGCGGCAGCGTGCTCCCCGCGGTGTGGGTATTCGTCAGCGGTTATCTCCTCGTTTGGGCCGGCTTCAGCCTGGCGGCCGCGCTCGTGCAAGCCGGCCTCGAGCATGCGGCGCTGCTGACCCCGATGATGGAATCGGCGAGCAAGTGGCTGAACGGCGCGCTTCTGGTCGCGGCCGGTGCTTACCAGCTGACGCCGCTCAAGGATCTCTGTCTCAGCAAGTGTCGCAATCCGGTGCAGTTCTTCATGACCCACTGGCGCCCCGGCACCGCGGGCGCGCTGCGAATGGGCGTCACCCACGGCGCCTACTGCGTCGGCTGCTGCTGGGTGCTGATGCTCCTGCTCTTCGCGGTCGGCGTCATGAACCTCGCCTGGGTCGCGGTCATTGCGGCGTTCGTGCTCCTCGAGAAGCTCCTTCCCGCCGGCCGCCTCGTCTCGCGCCTCGCCGGTGCCGCATTGATCGCCCTCGGATTGGCTGTCCTCGCCTTCGCCGCCTGATCGTCGTCAACGCTTGGCTGATCAGGGCTTGGGCAAGAGCGTGATCTCCACGCGGCGGCGCGCGCTGCTTCGGCGCGCCGCTGGGGGAGAGCCGCAGGTTGTACGCGCTCGAGCCGATCCGGTCGGCGTGGCCGATGGCGTCGAGGCGATCGAATATCCGGCCCTTGATCTTGGCCATCAGCTCTTCGAGCTTCGGGGCCTAGCGCCCAGCGATGGGAAGGTTTCATGGTTTCCTCCGATGAATGATCGAGTAGACGGCGTTTCGTAGCCCCGAGAAAGGTTTTGATCCAGCGCAACCCGCCGCCCCTCGACCCGCGCTTCAATTTGGGCGCGGATACGCAGGTTGTGAAGTAAATGGTCCCGCTGCACATGAAGCTCTTCCTTTGCGGCGACGTGATGACCGGGCGCGGAATCGACCAGATCCTGCC
>DATADT010000261.1:0-4688 GCA_036258355.1 Burkholderiales bacterium | reverse complement strand
GAGGGCGGCACGCCGACCTGGTTCAGGAAGAAGCGCGTGAAGTTGCTCTGTGCCGAGAAGCCGAGCTCGGCCGAAACCTCGGCGATCTTGCCTTGGCCCGAAGACAGCCGCGAGATCGCCGTCTCGACGCACAGCATGTCGAGGTAGGCCCGGGGCGAGAAGCCGGTGCAGAGTTGAAAAAGATCGTAAAACCGCGAGCGCGAGAGCCCGACCTGGCTCGCGAGCTCGTCCATGTTGAGCTCCTTGTTCGGCCTTGCGCGGAGCAGCGCGATCGCCCGCCGGATGCGGCTGTCCTCGAAGCGCGAGCCGCGCCAGGCCGGGGACGCCGTGCGCTGGCGCGCCAGGTAGGTCTCGACGATGGACAGCAGCAGCTCCTGCAGCATGAAATCGAGACGCTCGGCGGAGACGAAGCGGTCGTTCAGGACTTCCACCGCGAGCGTGTCGGCGAGGCGGCGGATGCGCGGCGTAATCGGCTCGCGCGCCTGCTCGAAGGGCGGTCCCTCCCCGGCGCCAAACACCGCCGGGAAGCTCGCGGACAACCAGTCGCTCGCGGCATGCAGCGCCAGGATCCGTGTCGCGGCGCTGGCGGTATAGCTTTCGCGGGGATTGAGGAAGACGAGCTCGGCATCCCCGGGCAGCATCACGAGGGCCGGGTCGGCCTGGGCGGAAAACGCCTCGCCGGCGGCAAGGTCGCTCAGGACCAGCCGCCCGAACCTCGCTTCGAGGATTCTCACCAGCGTCGCCATGCGGGAAGGATACCCTACCGGGGGTTTAGTAAGCCAGCCAGCGAGGGCGCTTGGCGGATATAACTCTCGTATTGACGCCGACCCAGTTCAGCCCCCCGAAAAGCCTGCCGTGCTCGATCTTTACGCAGCGGTCGACCACCGCTTCGAGGCCTGCGGCGCGGGCCTTGGCCGCCGCCGCCTCGTTGCGCACGCCGAGCTGCTGCCAGAGCACCTTGGCCTCGATCGCGATGGCATCCTCGGCTACCGGCATGACGTCCTGGGTCTTGCGGAAGACGTCCACGATATCGACCCGCTCCGGGATGTCGCGCAGCGAGCGGTAGCACTTCTCGCCGAGAATCGAATCGTATTTCGGGTTGACCGGGATCACGCGGTAGCCGTGCTCCTGCATGTATTTGGCAGCGAAGTAGCTCGGCCGGTACCAGTCGGCAGAGAGGCCGACTACCGCGATCACGTGGCTTTCCTTCAGGATGCGGCGCAGCGTGTTGATGTCGTCCATCGAGTGGCCACTATAATCGAAAGCATGTACGTCGAAGAGCGCATGTACCGCCTCAAGATCGGCGCCGTTCCCGAATACCTCAAGCATTACCAGGAGTCGGGCATGGCGGTGCAGCTCAAGCATCTGCCGCACATGGTGGGCTACTACTTCACCGAAGTCGGCGGCCTCAACATGGTGGTGCATTTGTGGGCCTACGACAGCCTCGACCAGCGGGATAAATGCCGCGCGGCGATGCAGGCCGATCCGGCATGGCAGGCTTACCTGTCGAAAACCCGCCCACTGATGGAGACGCAAGAGACGCGCATCATGAAATGCGCGCCGTTCTTCGCCGACCGGCTCAAGAAAATGCTTGCGGCAGTGAAGTAGGGATGCCAGTACATCCGCAGGTCGCGCTCCTGCTTGAAGCCGTAAAGCAGTCGCCGCTCCCAACGCTCGACAAGGTTCCCCCCTTCGTCGCGCGCCGCCTGTACAGCGAGCGGTGTGGAAAAGTCGCACCCAAAGCGCCCGAAGCACAAACGCGGCTGCTGCTCACGCCGGGTGGCGTGATCATCCGGGCGTACCGGCCGGCGGGGGCCGGGAAGAAAGACGTGTTGCCGGCGCTCGTTTATTTCCACGGCGGCGGCTGGACCGTCGGTAACCTCGACACGCACGATGTCCTTTGCCGCCAGCTCGCGAACGGCGCGCGTTGCGAAGTGTTTTCGGTGGAGTACCGCCTTGCGCCCGAGTCGCCGTTTCCCGCCGCGGTCGAGGATTGCATCGCCGCAACCAAGTTCGTTGCGAAGATCGCGAAGTCGGACCGGGTCGCGGTCGGCGGCGACAGCGCGGGCGGAAACCTTGCCGCCGTGGTGGCGCTGCACGCACGCGATGCGGGCGGGCCGGCGCTTTGCTTCCAGCTCCTCATCTATCCAGCGACCGACCAGAATATGCGCACCGAATCGCTCAGGCGTAACGGCGAGGGTTATCTGCTCACCCTGCCGCTGATGGAGCGCTTTCGGGTGAACTACCTGCCGCGGCCGGCTGACTACGCCGACTGGCGCGCCTCGCCCGCTCTAGCCGAAAGCCACGCCGGGCTGCCGCCGGCGCTCGTCCTCACCGCAGGGTTCGATCCGCTGCTCGACGAAGGGCGGGAGTACGCGGAGCTTCTCGCGCGCGCAGGGGTCGAGGTGGCGTATCACGAGTATCCCGACATGGTGCACGGCTTCATCTTGATGGGCGGCGTGATCGACGCCGCCAACGCCGCCGTCGCCGATTGCTGCGCGGCGCTGCGCCGCGCTTTCGAGAAAGTCCCAGCATGAAACCCGATCTGAAGACGCGCCATGGCGGCAAGATCCTCGCCGACGCGCTGGCCGCGCAGGGCGTGAAGCTCGCTTTCGGCGTTCCCGGCGAGAGCTATCTACCGGTGCTCGACGGGCTGCACGACCTGCAGGACCGGCTGCGCTTCGTCATCTGCCGCCAGGAAGGCGGCGCCTCCTACATGGCGGAGGCTTACGGCAAGCTCACAGGCGAGCCCGGCGTGCTCTTCGTGACGCGCGGCCCCGGCGCGACCAACGGTGCGATCGGCGTGCACACCGGGCTGCAGGATTCCACACCGATGGTGATCTTCATCGGCCAGGTGCCGAACGAGTTTGCCGAGCGCGAAGCGTTCCAGGAGATCGACTACCGGCGCATGTACGGCCAGATGGCCAAGTGGGTGGGCCAGATCGACCGCGTCGAGCGCATCCCCGAATACGTGAGTCACGCCTTTCACACCGCAGTCGCCGGACGTCCAGGACCCGTGGTGCTCGCACTGCCGGAGGACACGCTGTTTTCGCAGGCGGCCGTTGCCGATGTTCCGAAGTACAACGTCGTGCGGCCCGCGCCTTCGAGTTCAGATCTTGAAAAGCTGAGAGATCTTCTGAAAAGCGCCCAGCGCCCCTTCGTTCTCATCGGCGGAGGGGGATGGTCGCGCGACGCGTGCGCCCGGTTGCAGAAGTGGATCGAGGCGAACGGCCTGCCCGTCGGCACGTCGTTCCGCTGCCAGGACCTCTTCGACAACCGCAGCCCGAACTACGCCGGCGACGTCGGCATCGGGATCAATCCGAAGCTCGCGCAGCGCATTAAAGAGGCCGACATCCTTCTCGTCATCGGCGCGCGCCTCGGCGAGATGACCACGAGTGCTTATTCGCTCGTCGAAGTGCCGGTTCCGCAACAAACGCTGGTCCACGTGCATGCCGGCGCAGAAGAGCTTGGCCGCGTGTACAGGGCTGCGCTCGCGATCAACTCGGGGATGCCGCAGTTCGTGGCTGCTGCTGAAGGCATTTCTTTCAGGAATCCGTCCTGGAAGGAAAGAACCGAGGCCGCCCGCAAGGAATTCATGGAATGGACCGAGCCGCGGCCGATGCCCGGCGAGGTCCAGTACGGCGAGGTGATCCGCTGGCTCTCGGACCGGCTGCCGGAGGACGCGATCATCGCCGGCGGCGCGGGCAACTTCGCCGGCTGGCTGCACCGGCATTTCCGCTACAAGGGATTCCGCACTCAGCTCGGCTCCACCAACGGCTCGATGGGCTACGGCTACCCGGCAGCGGTGGCAGCCAAGCTCGCCCAGCCGCAACGCACCGTGTTCGCGCTCTGCGGCGACGGCGATTTCCTCATGACCGGGCAGGAGATCGCGACCGCCGTGCAGTACGGCGCCAATTTCGTCGCGGTCGTCGTGAACAACGGGCTCTACGGCACGATCCGCATGCACCAGGAGCGGGAGTACCCGGGCCGCGTCTACGGCACCGAGCTGCGCAACCCGGATTTCGCGGCGTACGCGCGCGCGTTCGGCGGCCACGGTGAAACGGTGGCGCGTACCGCGGACTTCGCCCCTGCCTTCGAGCGCGCTGCGGCTTCGGGCAAGCCGGCGCTGCTCGAGCTCAAGATCGACCCGGACGCGATTACGCCGGCGACGACCCTCAGCGCCATCCGGGAGAAGGCCCTCAGGCTCAGTTCACGTTAGGGCAATGAACTTCGGGTCGTCCTGGTGGGCGCGCTCGAACTTCAGGAACTCGTAGTAGCCGCAACGCGGGCTGTCGGGGAAGTCGCGACACACCGCGGGCCTCGCCTCGTACACGCTGCAGCGGCGGGTCTTCTGGTCGAGAAAGGTGCAAACCGTCGCGAACACGCGGTCCTGACGGTGCCGTAGCAGCCGCACCTTTTCCTTCGCGTCGTACTTGGTGAAGCGCTCCTCGGCCACGCTGTAAGCAATGTTGAAGTGCTTCGCCAGGCGCTCGATATCGCGCGGCGTCACTTCGATTTCCGGATAGCTGCAGCAGTAGGCCGGACACTTCGAGCACGAGTACTTCGCGCGCACCGGAATCGGGAAAGCCTTGCCGTTCTTCATCACGTGCGTGAAAGGCGCGGATTCTACGTGAGTCGCGCGAAAAGAATCAGCTTAACCCATTCGTCTTGCGGATTCGTTTCATCCC
>DATADT010000260.1:0-2755 GCA_036258355.1 Burkholderiales bacterium | reverse complement strand
GGCCGCGCGACGCGCGGGGCGCGCGCCTACATCGCGGTCGCGGGCGGATTCGCCCTCGAACCGGTGCTCGGCAGCCGCAGCACCTACCTGCCGGGGCAGTTCGGCGGCTACGAGGGCAGGGCGCTCAAGCACGGCGACGTGCTCGGGCTGCGCGATCCGGACGCGGTTCAGCGATTCTCTTCGCTGAAGAACACCCGGGACGGTTCGGTGCGCTGGTCGGCGCCGCCGCTCACGCTGCCCGACCGCGAGCCGATCCTGGTGCATGTCATCGAAGGACAGCACTTCGCGAGCTTCGACGCGAACTCGCAGCGCGCCTTTTTCGACACCGTGTGGCGCGTCGCACCGGACTCCAACCGCATGGGATTTCGCCTGAGCGGGCCGCCGCTCGGGCGGCCGCAGGCCGATGAGATACTATCCGGGCCGACCTGCCTCGGCTCGGTGCAGGTGCCGCCGAGCGGCGTGCCGATCGCGCTCATGGCCGACCACCAGACTACCGGAGGCTACCCGCGCATCGCCGAGATCGCCTCGGCGGACGTGGCGCGGCTCGCGCAGCTCGTCCCCGGCGGCAAGGTGCACTTCACGAAGTGCACCCTAGAGATGGCGGCCGAGCTCAGGCGCGACGCGCGCACGCGGCTCGAGTCGGCGCTGCGCGGTATTGCATGGGAATATCAACGCAAATGAAAAAGGGGTCAGGACCCTTTTCCGTTGCTTCGCGTAGCGCGCAGGAAAAGGGTCCTGACCCCTTTTTCAATAAACGCAAATGAAACATATCGACCTCAATTGCGACATGGGTGAAAGCTACGGCGCCTGGAAGATGGGTGCCGACGCGGAAGTCATGCCGCACATCACCTCCGCCAATATCGCCTGCGGGTTCCATGGCGGCGATCCGGCGACGATCCGCAAGACCGTGCGCCTCGCGCTCGACCACGGCGTCGCGGTCGGCGCGCATCCCTCGCTGCCCGACATCCAGGGCTTCGGCCGCCGGGCGATGAAGATCTCGCCGCAGGACATGTACGACCTCGTCGTCTACCAGGCGGGCGCGGTGGAGGCCTTCGCGCGCGCCGCCGGCTCGAGGCTGCACCACATCAAGTGCCACGGCGCGCTTTACAACATGGCAGCGAACGACGAGGCGCTGTCAGAGGCGATGGTGCGCGCGGCGAAGGATCTCGGCGCGATGCTGTATGTGCTTTCCAACAGCAAGAATCATGAAATCGCGAAAAAGGCGGGCGTTCGCGTCTGCGGCGAAGTCTTTGCCGACCGCGGCTACTCCGACGACGGCACGCTCGCGCCGCGCGACAAGCCCGGCGGCATGATCGAGGACGCCGGGAAGGCGGTGAAGCAGGCGCTCGGGATGATCGAGGAGGGCTATGTCACCAGTCTCTCGGGCAAGCGCGTGCCCGTGGCCGCCGACACGCTTTGCCTGCATGGAGACCAACCGGGAGCAGCGGCCTTTGCCGTTGCATTAAGGAAAGCTTTCAAGGAAAGAAATATCTCTGTCGCGGCCCCCTAAGCTCTTTACCCCGATCGAGCTCGGTGGGGTCACGCTTCCCAACCGCATCGTCGTCTCGCCGATGTGCCAGTACTCGGCCGACGACGGCTCGATGACCGACTGGCACACCGTGCACGTGGGAACCTTCGCCTGCTCGGGCGCGGGCCTCTTCGTGGTGGAGAAGACGGGTGTCACGCGCGACGGGCGCATCACGCATGGCTGCACCGGTCTCTACAGCGACCACAACGAAGCCGCGATGGCGCGCGTGGTGCAGGTCTACCGCGGCATCACGAAAAATCCTATCGGCATCCAGCTGGGGCATGCCGGACGCAAAGCCTCGTCGCACCCGCCCTTCGCCGGCGGTAAGCCCCTCGGACCGGACGAGTCGCCCTGGCGCGCGGTCGCCCCTTCGTCGATTTCCTTCGGCGAGGGCTGGCACACGCCGCACGAATTGACTGGGGAAGAGATCAAGCGGCTGATCGACGCCTACGTGGCGGCCGCTTCGCGCGCGAAGCGCATCGGCTTCGACGTGCTCGAGCTCCACTCCGCACACGGTTATCTGCTGCACCAATTTCTATCCCCATTGAGCAACACACGAAAAGATGTCTATGGCGAGGACCGCATGCGCTTTCCGCTGGAGGTGGCGCGCGCGGTTCGCGAAAGCTGGCCGCGCGAGCGTGCGCTCGGGGCGCGCATCAACGCCACCGATTGGGTCGAGGGCGGCTGGCAGCCCGGCGACGCGGTCGCCTACGCGCGTGAGCTCAAGCGCGCCGGGTTGGATTTCGTCTGCGTCTCGAGCGGCGCCACCGTGCCGCACGCCAGGATCCCCGTCGCTCCGGGGTATCAAGTGCCTTTTGCCGAGAAGGTGAGGAAGGAAGCGGGCATCGCGACCCGAGCCGTCGGAATGATCGCGGACCCGGCCCAGGCGGAAGACATCCTGGCCTCGGGAAAGGCCGACATGATCGCCATGGCGCGCGCCTTTCTCGACGACCCGCGCTGGGTGTGGCACGCGGCCGAGCGCTTCGGTGTGACTATCGACTACCCGCCGCAGTACGCGCGCAGCCGGCACGATCTCTGGCCGGGCGCACGGCTTGCGCGACCTCGTAGCGCGGACCGCGGGTAATGCGCTCCCAGTAGGAAGCGTGCGCATCGGTCCCGGGCGGCCATTGCGCGAGGAAGCGCTCCTGCCACTTGCGGTCGTCATAGCGCAGGGGGATTGCCTCCACCCACACGTCACCGCAGCGAGCGAAGTACAGCGCCTCGGAA
>DATADT010000259.1:0-2586 GCA_036258355.1 Burkholderiales bacterium | reverse complement strand
CTCTCGATCGGCGCGCGCTCCTTCGGCGGCGTGATGCCTTGGGCGCACCGCGTCATGGTCGAGGAGCGGCGCTGGATGACCGAGGCGGATTTCACCGAAACGATCGGCCTGTGCCAGTTCCTTCCGGGGCCGAACATCGGCAATGCGTCCATCGTGGTCGGCAAGCGCTGGTTCGGAGTGCGCGGCTCGCTGGTGGCGTTCCTCGGCCTGTTCGCGCTGCCGTTCGTCTGGGTGCTCGCCCTCTTCGCGCTCTATGCGGACTTCGCGGCGAGCAACGCGACGCTTCGCGCCGTCGTGACCGGGGTCGGCGCCGCGGGCGCGGGGCTGTTCATCGGCACCGCGATCAAGCTCGGCCGCGTGCTCGCGCGCAAGCCCGCTGCGCTCGCGCTCATCGCCGCGTGCTTCCTCGCCGCCGGGATCCTGCGCGTCTCGCTGTTTCTCGTCCTGCCGCTCGCGATCGGCATCGCGTACCTCTGCGCGCGCAAGGGCTGGCTATGACCCTTCTCGAGCTTGCTCTCTACTTCATGCTGCTTTCGCTGATCTCGGTGGGCGGCATGCCGTCGGTGCTGCCCGAGATGCAGCGCTACGTCGTCGATGTCAAAGGCTGGTTGACGCCCGCGGATTTCATCCAGATCTTCGCCGTCGGACAGGCGGCGCCCGGTCCGAACATTCTGATCGTGAGCTTGATCGGCTGGAAAGTCGCCGGGCTCGCCGGCGCGCTCGTGGCGCTCGCCGCGATGTGCGGCCCGGCCGCAGTGCTCGCCTGGTGGGTAGCCGAAGCGTGGGAGCGCTTCAAGGACAAACCCTGGCGCATCGCGGCGCAGAAGGCGATCTCGCCGGTGGTCGTCGCGCTCATCCTCTCCGGCGGCTTCATCCTCGCCACGCCGGGGGCGCCCGACTGGCGCCTGTGGCTCATCGCCGCGGCGGCCGCCACCGGAATGCTCCTCTCGAAGGTGAACCCGCTCTGGTTGCTCGCCGCGGGCGGCGTTATCGGAGGCTTTCTGCTTTCGTAAACACGTGGCGCTCGCGCGAAGCGAGCAGCGGCACGGCTTCGGCCACGTACTTCTTGAAGTGCGGCGTCTGCTGATGCGCTTCGAACGCCTTCTCGTCGTTGTATACCTCGTACAGCATCACCTTGGTCCTGTCTTTCGGGTCGACCAGTACGTCGAATTGCCGGCAGCCCGGCTCTTTTCGCGCCGCAGCGACGTTCTCGCCGAGCTTCTTCATGAAGGGCTCGACGCTTTCCGGCTTGATGCGGAGGTTCACCACCAGTACGAAGCTCATCGTGTCTCCTTTTGAAGTAATCTACTCGAAGAGGAGGAAAAAAACATGCAGGCAAACCCGCCGAAGCTGCTCATTCCGCAGCTCCAATCGTTCTACCAATGGGCCGAGCCGCTGTCATGGGCGCTGATCCGCATCACCGCCGGCCTGATGCTCATACCGCATGGCTGGCCGAAGCTCATGATGGGCGTCAGCGCGACCGCCAACATGGCGCTCGTCAAGCGCGGTATCTACCCCGCCGAACCGCTCGCCGTCATCCTGATCGCCATCGAGACGCTCGGCGGGCTGTGCATCGCGCTGGGTCTCTTCACGCGCTTTTGGGCCGCGGCGGCGACCATCGAGATGGCGGTGATCGTCTATCACCATCTGCCGAAGTTCGGCTGGGCCGAGCGCGGCTACGAGTATCCGCTCTTCTGGGGCCTCGTCATGCTCGCCATCGCGCTGCGCGGCGGCGGCCCCTATTCGGTCGACCGGCTGATCGGCCGCGAGTTATAATTCGCGCCCTCGCGCCCGTAGCTCAGTTGGATAGAGTACCTGGCTACGAACCAGGGGGTCGTGGGTTCAAATCCTGCCGGGCGCGCCAGTCAATCCAAGGGCTTACGACGACGTAGGCCCTTTTCATTTCTGACCTGTGACCAAAACGTGCCCATGCTGCGGCGCGCTTCCATCATCGGCAGATTCCACAACCCGCAGAGCGCATAGACGATCCGCGTACGGGGCGAGATGCTCAGCCGTTAGGTGCGCGTAACGCCGCACCATCTCCGGGCTTTCCCAACCGCCCAGCTCCTGCAAGGCGAATAAGGGCGTTCCTTGCTGCACATGCCAGCTCGCCCAGGTATGCCGCAGATCGTGCCAGCGGAAATCCTCGATTCCCGCCGCTTCCAAAGCCACGTACCACGCTTTGGTGCTGACCTGGACTATCGGCCTACCTCTGAAGCTGAAAACGTGCGTAGGGTGCTTACCAAGGCGCTTGCGGATCAGCAATACGGCCTCCGCATTAAGCGGCACCGCGATCGCCTTTCGCGCCTTCGCCTGATCGGGATGCACCCAGGCAATACGACGCACCAAATCCACCTGCGTCCATTGCAGACCGGTTACGTTTGCCCGGCGAAGACCTGTCGCCAGGGAGAACGCCGCCATGTCCGCCAAGTGCTCAGGTAACGCTGCTAGGAGCCGCTTCGCCTCATCCCGCGTCAGGAACCGGATACGCCGCGTTGGTTCCTTCAGCATCCGAACGGATGGTGCTCGGTCAAGCCATTCCCATTCGTTGACGCATTTCCTGAGAACGGCCCTCACGACTTCCAG
>DATADT010000258.1:0-4871 GCA_036258355.1 Burkholderiales bacterium | reverse complement strand
GGTGCCGGTTGTCCGAATCGAACGGACGACCTACCGCTTACAAGGCGGTTGCTCTACCCCTGAGCTAAACCGGCCGAGGCGCGATTATGCGCCGTTACTTGATCCGCCGTAATGTGGGCTTGCCGCCGCCGGATGGCTTTTTCGGATCGGGCGAGGGCGCAGGCAGCGCGGTCGGCGGCTTCACGGTAGTGGGAGCGGCCTCGGACTCCGCTCTCGCCTGCACGCTGTGCTTGGGACCTTCGGTGTCGAAGGTCATGCCGTGCCCGGTCTCGCGCGCGTAGAGCGCGTAGACGTTGCCGATCGGCAGCGAGATCTGGCGCGCCAGGCCGCCGAAGCGCGCCGAGAACTCGACCAGCTCGTTGCTGATCTGCAGCTTGTGCACGGCGTTGGGGCTGATGTTGAGCGTGATCTCGCCGCCCTTCACGTACTCGGCCGGCACCTGGGTCCTCGAGTCGACCCGCACCGCGATGTGCGGCGTGTAGCCGTTGTCCACGCACCACTCGAAGAGCGCGCGCAGCAGGTACGGCTTGGTCGGGATCTCCGCCATTGATTATTTTCGCATCACCTTCTCGGAGGGCGTCAGTGCCTCGATGAAGGCGGGGCGCGAGAAGATTCGCTCGGCGTACTTCATGAGCGGCGCCGCAGTCTTGCCGAGCTTGATGCCGTAATGATCGAGGCGCCACAGGAGCGGCGCGATCGCCACGTCGAGCATGGTGAAGTCGTCGCCCAGCATGTGCTTGGTCCGGGTGAACACGGGGGCGAGCTCGATCAGGCGGTCGGTGACCTGCTGGCGCGCGCGCTCGACCTGCTTCTCCTTGTCCGAATCGAGCGCCTCGATCTGCGAGAAGAGCTCCACCTCCATGTTGAAGAGCATGAGGCGCGCGCGCGCCCTCATTACCGGGTCCGCGGGCATGAGCTGCGGGTGCGGGAAGCGCTCGTCGATGTACTCATTGATGATGTTCGACTCGTACAGGATGAGATCCCGCTCGACCAGCACCGGCAGCCGGTTGTACGGGTTCATCACCGCGATGTCCTCGGGCTTGTTGTAGAGGTCGACGTCGATCACCTGGAAGTCCATGCCCTTCTCGTAGAGCACGAAGCGGCAGCGGTGGCTGAAAGGGCAGGTCGTGCCCGAATAGAGTTGCATCATGAGCTTGGTTCCTGCGGAGAGAAGGCGCGGCTCGCGCTACTTCACGTCCGTCCAGTATTCCTTCTTCAACCAGTAGGTGAGGGGAAAGAGCACCCCCAGCAGCACGAAGAGCACTACGATGCCGATCGCCTTGCGCCGCTCGGCGGCAGGCTCGCCGACGTAGACCAGGAAATTCACCAGGTCGCGCACCGTCGCGTCGTACTCCGCCGGCGAGAGCGAGCCCTTCGACAGGTCGGACCACTTGTATTCGACCGCGGTGTGGCCCGCGCTGTTGCCGTGGGCGATCACCTCCAGGCGTTTCTCGCCCTGCAGCGTCCAGAGCACATGCGGCATGGCGACGTTAGGAAACACCGCGTTGTTCCACCCGGTCACGGTTTTCGGGTCGCGGTAGAAGGTGCGCAGGTACGTATAGAGCCAGTCCGCGCCGCGCGAGCGCGCGATCACCGAAAGGTCCGGCGGCGGGACGCCGAACCAGGCCTTGGCGGCCTTCGGCTCGAACCCGCTCGTCCGGATCGGCTCGCCGATCTTCTCGGCGGTAAAGAGCAGGTATTCCTTCACCTGCGCTTCGCTGATGCCGAGCTCGGTGAGCCCCTGGTAGCGCATGTACTGCAGGCTGTGGCAGCCGACGCAGTAGTTGATGTAGGTGCGCGCCCCCGACTGCAGGCTCACCAGATCTCGCGGGTCGTGCGGCGAGCGATCGAGCCGGTAGCCGACGGCGGCAAGAACCATCCCCGGAAAAAGGACGAGCGAAAGCAGGAGAGCCTTCATACCGTGACCCGCTCGGGTACGGGACGTACCCGATCGCGCGCGGTGTACCAGGGCATCAGGAGGAAGAAGAGGAAGTAGACAATCGTGCACACGCGCGCCACCCAGGTCGCCACGTCCTTGGTGTCGACGATGTATCGGCCGAGGAACGAGTCGTCGCTGACGGGGAATTGCCCCCACACGGTGGTCGGCTCGATGCCGAGGTAGCCGAGCACTACGAAGACGATCACGAACGCGGCGAGCCAGCTCTTGTAGAGCGGCCCGCGGTAGCGGATCGACTTCACCGGGCTGCGGTCGAGCCACGGCAGGAAGAAGAGGATCACCACCGCGACGCCCATGGCGAGCACGCCCGGAAACTGCGAGTTGAAGAGCGGCGGGACCGCTCGCAGGATCGAGTAGTACGGCGTGAAGTACCAGACCGGCGCTATGTGCTCCGGGGTCTTCAGCGGATCGGCCGGGATGAAGTTGTTGTGCTCGAGGAAGTAGCCGCCCATCTCGGGCATGAAGAACATCACGATGCAGAAGATCGCGAGGAACACCACCGCGCCGACCAGGTCCTTCACTGTGTAGTAGGGGTGGAACGGGATGCCGTCGAGCGGCTTGCCGTCGGGGCCCTTCAGCTTCTTGATCTCGACGCCGTCGGGGTTATTCGACCCGACGTCGTGCAGCGCGAGGATGTGCGCGACCACGAGACCGAGCAGGACCAGCGGCAGCGCGATCACGTGCAGCGCGAAGAACCGGTTGAGCGTCGCGTCCGACACGACGTAGTCGCCGCGGATCCAGAGCGCGAGGTCTGGGCCGATGAAGGGCACGGTGCCGAAGAGATTCACGATCACCTGCGCGCCCCAGTAGGACATCTGGCCCCACGGCAGGAGGTAGCCGAAGAACGCCTCGCCCATCAGCGTCAGGTAGATCAGCACGCCGAAGATCCAGACCAGCTCGCGCGGCTCGCGGTACGAACCGTAGAGCATGGCGCGGAACATGTGCAGGTAGACGACGATAAAGAAGGCGGAGGCGCCGGTGGAATGGATGTAGCGGATGAGCCACCCGCCCGGTACGTCGCGCATGATGTACTCGACCGAGCCGAACGCGAGGCTGGCGTCGGGCTTGTAGTTCATCGTGAGGAAGATGCCCGAGACGATCTGGATCACGAGCGCCAGCAGCGCGAGCGAGCCGAAGAAGTACCAGAAGTTGAAGTTCTTCGGCGCGTAGTACTCGGCGGCGTGGATCTTCCACTGCTCCGCCACCGACGGCATGCGCGCGTCGAACCAGCCCCACAGCGCCTGAAGACGCGATGCCATCGCTCAAGCCCCCTTGGTTTCCTGGTCTTCGCCGATCACCACCGTGTTGTCGCTGAGGAAGGTGTACGGCGGCACCTTGAGGTTGGTAGGGGCCGGCGCGCCGCGGAACACGCGGCCGGCGAAGTCGAACTTGGAGCCGTGGCACGGGCAGTAGAACCCGCCGACCCAGTCTGCGCCCATCTCGGCCTTGGCCTCGGCGCTCTTCATCTGCGGCGAGCAGCCAAGGTGCGTACAGACGCCTTCCATCACCATGAGCTCCGGCTTGGCGGAGCGATGCTCGTTCTCTGCGTATTTCGGCTGCTCGGAAGACTTGGACGTGGGGTCGGTGAGCCGCGGCGCGACGGCTTTCAGCGACTCGATCATCTCCTTGGTGCGGCGGATAATCCACACGGGCTTGCCGCGCCATTCAATGACCGCCAACTCGCCCGGCGCAATGCGCGAAATGTCCGCCTCGACCGGCGCGCCGGCCGCCTTCGACCGCTCAGAGGGCCACATGCTCACGACGAACGGGACTGCGGCGACGACGCTGGCGGCCCCGCCGACGACCGAGGTGGCGACTACCAGGTTGCGCCGCGTCTTGTCTGGTTTTGGTTCTTCATTCATGGGGATGGCGTTCTTACAGAGAGGGCGCAAAAGCCTGCGATTCTAGCGACCGCCCCCGCAAAAGTCCACGTTTTCGCTCCTAAACGATTGGATTTTCAAGGGAAATCTGATTTACTGGCGCTTCCTCCATGCACCGCCTCTGGCTCATCTTCGCGCAGGCCGTAACCATCGCTGTCGCGGTGCTGTTCGTGGTCTCGACGTTCCATCCCGAATGGCTGCCGTCGCGCATCACCGTCTTGCAGCAAGCGCCGGCACCACAGGCAGAAACGACCGGCCGGCTGCCGACCGCGGTGCGCGCGGGGTCGTACCACGAAGCGGTGCAGCGCGCCGCACCTTCCGTAGTCAACATTTCCACTTCCAAGGAAATCCGCTCCTCGCGCCACCCGCTGCTGAACGACCCGCTGTTCCGCAGGTTCTTCGGCAGCCAGCTCCCCGACGATGCCGCCGCGCAGCGCGCTTTCAACCTCGGCTCGGGAGTAGTGGTGAGCGCCGGCGGCTACGTGCTCACCAACCATCACGTGGTCGAAGGCGCCGACGAGATCGAAGTCGCGCTGCATGACGGCAAGAAGCTGCTCGCCAAGGTGGTCGGCAGCGATCCCGAGACCGACCTCGCCGTCCTGCGCGTGAGCGCGGAGAACCTGCCGGCGATCAGCTTCGGCTCCTCCGAAGCCCTGCGCGTCGGAGACGTCGTGCTCGCGATCGGCAACCCCTTCAACCTCGGCCACACGGTGACGAGCGGGATCGTCTCGGCGCTCGGGCGCTCGGGGCTCGGGATGGCGACTTTCGAGAACTTCATCCAGACCGACGCGGCCATTAACCCGGGCAATTCCGGCGGCGCGCTGATCGATGCCGGCGGCAACCTCGTCGGCGTGAACACCCTCATCATCTCGCAGACGGGCGGCGCGGCCGGCATAGGATTCGCGATCCCGGTATCGACGGCGAAGATGGTGCTCGAGCAGATCATCAAGACCGGCTCGGTGACGCGCGGCTGGATCGGCGTCGAGCTGCGCGATGTCACTCCGACCGACGCCGCGTCCCTGCAACTCGGCGCG
>DATADT010000257.1:0-2074 GCA_036258355.1 Burkholderiales bacterium | reverse complement strand
CGGGTTCACGATCTTGTGCGCCGGGTCGCTGCGCAGGACGACGCCCTTTCCCTCCAACTCGCGACCCCAGTGCCGCGCAAGAAACTCGGCCTTTTCCGCGGAGAGCCTTGGGTTGCCGTTGCGCAAACGCTGCGCGAGCTGTGAAAAGCTCTCATAACCTCTAAAGCCGGGCGGATCGCGCAGCTCCTCGAGCCAGCGCGCATAGCGCTTCGGCGCCTGCTCGGGGCGCGTCGGCGCCATGCCGAAGCCTTCCAGGTTCGCAAAGCGTGCCACGCGTCCCGGGCGCACGCCGGCGTACAAGGCGGCCACGTTGGCCCCCAGGCTATGGCCTACGACATTGAGGGGCTTTGTCGCGTCGATCTGCGCCAGGAGGTACTCGAGGTCGGCGATGTAGTCGGGGAACCAGTAGCAGTCCGCCTTTCCCCATTCGGAGAGACCGTAGCCCCGCCAGTCGGGCGCGTACACATCCCATTCCCGTGTGAGCTCGTCGACCACAAACTGGAACGACGCCGAGACATCCATCCACCCGTGCAGCAGCACAACCTTCGGCGCACCGGGCGCGGGCCAGTGCCGCACGTGGTAGCGCAGCCCGCGAATCGGGACGAAGCGAGACTCGCTCTCTCTCATGTGAACGGGAACGCGACCTGAGGCTCGCGGCCGGAGACGAGGTCAGCGAGCGCGCTTCCCGAGCCGCACGCGAGCGTCCAGCCGAGCGTGCCGTGGCCGGTGTTCAGGAAGAGGTTCTTCAGCCGGGTCCGCCCGATGAGCGGAACGTTGCTTGGCGTCGCCGGACGCAGCCCGGTCCAGTTCTCCACCGTGGTGACCGCACCGAGCGCGGGGAAGAGGCTGCGTACACGGCGCGCGATTGCCGCGCAGCGCCCGGTATTCACCGAAGTGTCGTAGCCGGCGAGCTCGGCGGTGCCCGCAGCGCGCAGCCGGCTGCCGAGCCGCGAAATCACGATCTTGTACGCCTCGTCGGTGAGGCTGACGCTCGGCGCGGCGGCGAGCTCCGCCGGGCCAAGGGGCAGCGTGATCGAATACCCCTTCATCGGGTACACCGGGATGCGGATGCCGAGCGGCGCAAGCACGAGCGGGCTATAGCTTCCCAGGGAAACCACATACGCGTCCGCTCTCTCAACGGATAAATTGCTCAACTGAATTTGCGTGACCCGATCGCCCTCGGCCTCCAGCGCTTCCACCGCGACGCCAAAACAGAACGTCACGCCACGGGTAGCGGCGATGCGCGCAAGCTCCTGCGTGAAGCGGCAGGCGTCGCCCGATTCGTCTTCCGGGTCGTAGACGCCGCCGACGACCGGCTCGCTCGAATGCCGCAGGGCGGGCTCGACCTCGAGGCACTCGGCGCCCGACTTCACCTCGGAAGCCGCGCCGAGGGCGCGTAGCGCCTCGGCGTGGCGCGCCATCGCATCGAAATCCTGCTGGCGGGTGGCGAACTGCAGGATTCCGCGCTCGAGATGGTCATAGCACAAGCCGAGTTCGCGGCGCAGCGCGCGCAGGCATTCGCGGCTGTAGCCCGCGAGCGCGGCGAGCGTGCGCACATGGCGCTCAAAGCGTCCGGGAAGACATTCGTACAGGAAGCGCAGGCCCCATTCCCATTGCGCCCAGCTCGCTTGCGGGCGGAAGAGCAGCGGCGCATCCTCGCGCCCCAGCCAGCGCAGGATCTGCAGCACCGCGCCGGGCTTCGCCCACGGCTGGGCGTGCCCGGCAGCGATCTGGCCCCCGTTGGCGAACGAGGTTTCCAGCCCGGGCGCGTCGCGCCGCTCGATGAGCGTCACCTCGTGCCCGGCCGCGGCGAGATACCAGGCGCTCGCGACCCCGACCACGCCGCCCCCGAGAACGATGATTTTCACTGGATTATGATAGTCGCATGCCTCTTTTCGCGATCGGCGAGCGGCGCGTGCGGCTGCTCGGGGAGCATCATTACGTGGCGCACGACGCGACGCTCGTCGGCGATATCACGCTGCACAACGAAGTGAGCGTGTGGTTCCAGGTCGTGATCCGCGCCGAGAACGATCGCATCACGATCGGCGAGCGCTGCAACATCCAGGACGGCTCG
>DATADT010000256.1:0-4803 GCA_036258355.1 Burkholderiales bacterium | reverse complement strand
GCGCGCCACGCTTCCGATTCGCGCTGCCAGCGAGCAGCGTCGATTCCCGCTTGCGAGAGAAAGGCGCTGCTACCGACCAGCACCTGCCGGCCGTTTACGCGTGCCCGGACGCCGAGCCCGTTGATCGCCTCGAAATCCTGCGCCGCGCCCGGCCCGACGCCGCGCGCCTTCGCCCCTTCGACTATGGCCCGCGCGATGGGATGCTCGGAGGGCTGCTCTGCGCCAGCCACCAGCGTTAACGCCTCTCTCTCGGTGATTTCTTCAGCGACGAAATCGGTGAGCGCGGGATGGCCCACGGTGAGCGTGCCGGTCTTGTCGACGACCAGCGTGTCGATCTCGCGCATGCGCTCGATCGCCTCGGCGTTGCGGAACAGGATGCCGAAGAGCGCGCCCTGCCCCATTGCCACGGTCATCGAGATCGGCGTGGCAAGACCAACGGCGCACGGGCACGCGATGATGAGCACCGCGACCGCATTAACGAGCGCGTAGGTCATTGACGGCTCGGGGCCGAACAGCGCCCAGACGAGCGCCGTCACGACCGCGACGACGACGACGACCTGCACGAAGTAAGCGGCGATCAGATCGGCGAGGCGCTGGATCGGTGCGCGCGTGCGCTGCGCCTCGCCCACCATGTGAACGATGCGCGCGAGAAGCGTGTCCGAGCCGACACGTTCGGCGCGGAACACGAACGAGCCGGACCCGTTCACCGTCGCGCCAGTGACCCGGTCTCCTGGCCCCTTCGCCGCCGGTACCGGCTCGCCGCTCATCATCGACTCGTCGATGCGGCTTGCACCCTCGAGGACCGTGCCGTCGACGGGCACTTTCTCGCCGGGCTTGACGCGCAGGCGGTCGCCGACCTTCACGTCGTCCAGCTTCACCTGCTCCTCCGTGCCGTCGTCGCGGACGCGCCAGGCGAGGTTGGGAGCGAGCTTGAGCAGATCGCGCACCGCCTGGCTGGTCTGCCCCATCGCACGGAGTTGCAGCACGTCGCCGAGCAGGACCAGCGTGACGATCACCGCAGCCGCTTCGAAGTAGGTCCCCACGGCGCCGTGGCTGCGGAACTCTTCGGGAAAAATGCCGGGCGCAAACACCGCGGCCAGGCTGTAGAGATACGCAAGCCCCACCCCCAGGCCGATGAGCGAATACATGTTGAGCGCCCAGTGCGCGATCGATAGCCAGAACTTCTTCAGGATCGGCCAGCCGACCCAGAGCACAACCGGCGTGCCGAGGACGAGCTCGACCCAGCCGCGCGCGCGCGGCGTCAGGTCGAAGGGCTCCATGATTCCGACCATCGGCGCCATGGCGAGCACCACCAGCGGAACGGACAGGAGCACACCAATCCAGAAGCGGCGGGTGAGATCGCGCAGCTCGCTATCGTCCGCCTCGCCCGTTCCGGCGATCGGCACCAGGGCCATGCCGCAGATCGGACAGCTTCCCGGCGCGTCGCGCACGACCTGCGGATGCATCGGGCAGGTGTATCTGGCGCCGGGCTTGGATGCCCCCGCAGGAACAGCTGCGCCCAGTTGAGGATGATGATGTCGGTGGGCGTCCACGGCGCTTGGCTGTTCAGTTGGCCCGAGCGATCTTAGTGATCCGGTACGCAGGCATCTTGGCTTGCGCTTCGAGCGCACCGCTCTGCAGATCGGCTTGTCCACCCGCGCAACCGGCCGGCCACAGGGCCGGCACTCCCACAAAAATGATCCTCATGGTCCTCCAACGCATTGTGCGCGCGCGAACGCGCGCAGGATCGGCACGCTCGAGACGCGTGCCGCGCTTAGTCAGCCGTCAGAGGGAAAGGGGAGGTCGATAAACGCCGTCGGGCTCGATCCCGATCGGCGGGAACTGCGAAAACATGTATTGCGCGATCGCGGGCGGAGGCAGGATCGACGCGCCGTAGAGCGGAGCGATCGACACCGACGAGCAGCAAGCGATGCAAGGGCCACAGTCGGCATTCGTTTCGCTCTCTCCGACAGGCTTGCCGCTATCGGCATGCGAATGGGAATCGGGGGCATGCGCATGGCTGCTGTTGTGTTCGCCGCCGTCTTCATGATGCCCGAGCGCCATGCACTGACCGGCCGCCACCGCCGCCATTCCCTGGAGGGGCACGACGAGCGCAACGAGGACGGCGAGCCGGCGGGCGAGCTTCAGCGGCATCGCTGGATTTTATTACATCCTATTTGCTGCGAGATCGTCGAGGATCGGGCACTCGGGGCGGTCGTCCCCGTGACAGTGCGTCGTAAGGTGCTCGAGCGTGTGCACCATGGACTGGAGCTCGGCGATCTTGAGCTTCAGGTCGTCGATATGCCTGGCGGCGATTTTCTTCACCGCCGCGCTCGAGCGCGACTTGTTGCGCCAAAGACCCAGCAGCTCCTGGATTTCGTCCACGGAGAAGCCGAGAGCGCGTGCGCGACGGATGAAGCGCAGCTCGTGCACGTCGTTCGGCGCGTACACGCGGTAGTTCGCAGCCGTGCGCGCCACCTTGGGCAGCAGCCCGATCGCCTCGTAGTGCCGGATCATCTCCACCGAGACGCCGCTCGCCTTGGAAGCGCGGCCGATGTCCATGAGGCCGCGCTCCAGGGCGTCGGCGTGCTCGAGCATTTCCATCTTGCCCATGATCACCTCGAGTTCCACCGCTTCAGCAGAAGGGTGTTGCCGACCACGCTCACGCTAGAGAGCGCCATCGCCGCGCCGGCGATGACCGGGCTCAGGATGCCGAGCGCGGCGAGCGGGATCCCGACGACGTTGTAGACGAACGCCCAGAACAGGTTCTGGCGGATCTTCGCGCGGGTGCGGCGCGCGATGTCGAGCGCGGCGGGCACCAGCCGCGGATCGCTGCGCATGAGCGTCACGCCCGCCGCGTGCATGGCGACGTCCGTGCCGCTGCCCATGGCGATCCCGAGGTCGGCCGCAGCGAGCGCCGGGGCGTCGTTCACGCCGTCGCCGACCATGGCGACCGGTGATCCTCCCTTGCGCAGCGCTTCCACTGCGGCGGCCTTGTCCGCGGGCAGCACTTCGGCGCGCACGTCCTTGATGCCCAGGCGGCGGGCGACTGCCTCGGCAGCGCGCCGGTTGTCGCCGGTCAGCATGATCGTGCGCACGCCTCGTCGATGAAGCTGCTCCACGGCTTCGCGCGCCTCGCTGCGCGGCTCGTCGCCGAAGGCCATCATGGCAACCAGGCGTGGAGCGCCGGTGAGATCGGCGAGCCAGGAGACGCTTTGCCCCGCGCCTTCGGCTTGCGCGGCTTCCGTTTCCAGGGGGGCAAGGTCGACGCCCAGCTCGCGCATCCATCGGCTCGAGCCGATGACGAGACGGCGCCCGGCGACCCGGCCCTCGATGCCCCGGCCGGCAACCGCACTCACGTCCAGCGCCGGCTTGAGCTCGAGACCCTTTGCCGCTGCGGACACCGCCCGCGCGAGCGGGTGCTCACTGCCCGCCTGCAGTGCCGCCGCCAACGCAAGTGCGTCGTTCTCGAGGGGCTTGAAGACCGCGAGGACGGGTTTCCCGACAGTCAGCGTCCCGGTCTTGTCGAAAGCCACCAGGCGGATCGCGTGCGCCGTCTCCAGGGCCTCCGCGTCCTTGATGAGGATGCCGTGGCGCGCGGCCACCCCGGTGCCGGCGATGATCGCCGTGGGCGTGGCAAGCCCAAGCGCACACGGGCAGGCGATCACGAGCACCGCCACCGCGTTGAGCAGTCCGTTCTGCCAATCTCCCGTCGCAAGACCCCAAGCGAGCAGGGCCGTGGCGGCGAGAACGAGCACGGTGGGCACGAAGACGGCGCTCACTTGATCGACGAGCCTCTCGATGGGCGCCTTCTTCGTCTGCGCGTTCTCGACCAGCTCGATAATGTGCGCCAGCACCGATTGCGCCCCGACGGCGCTCACGCGGATCGCGATCAAGCCTTCGGCGTTCACCGCGCCGCCGGTAACCTTGTCGCCCGGCCCCTTGGCCACCGGCAGAGATTCGCCGGTGAGCATGGACTCGTCGGCATGCGTGCGTCCCTCGATCACCCTGCCGTCCACCGGGATGCGCTCGCCCGGGCGCACGACGACGATATCGCCGACCTTCACGTCGCCAGCGGGCACCTCGACCTCGGTTCCATCGCGACGTACGCGCGCCGTTTCCGGCCGCAGCGCCTGGAGTGCGCGGATGGCTTCAGTGGTCTGCCGCTTGGCGCGAGCTTCCAGCCACTTGCCGAGCAGCACCAGCGTGATCACCGCCGCGCCGGCCTCGAAGTACAAGTGCGGGGCGCCGTGCTCGGCATGCTCGATCAGGAGATACACCGAAAGCCCATAGGCCGCGCTCGTGCCGAGCGCCACCAGCAGATCCATGTTCCCGGTGCGCGCCAGGAGCGCTTTCCAGCCCGCCCTGTAGAACCGCGCGCCGAGAATGAACTGCACCGGAGTCGCAAGCGCGAGTTGCAGCCAGCCCGGGAGCAGCCAGTCGGCACCGAACAGGCCGCCCAACATCGGAAGCAGTAACGGGGCGGTGAGGAGCGCGGACGCCGCAACCGGCCACCAGCTGCGGTCGGACTCCGGCGCCGGGCGCGGCCCGAGGCGGGCTTCATAGCCGGCGTTGCGTACCGCCGTGACCAAAGCGTCCGCCGAAGCGCCCTCGGCCAGGGTCACCGCCGCGGTCTCGGTGGCGAGGTTCACTTCGGCGCTCGCCACGCCGGGAACCGACTTGAGCGCCTTCTCGACGCGCCGCACGCACGAGGCGCAGGTCATGCCCTCTATCGGCAGCTTGATCAGGTTCGAGGTTTGCATGGAGCGAAGTGTGAACTCTACTGCCATGGGAGGGTCAAGG
>DATADT010000255.1:0-3477 GCA_036258355.1 Burkholderiales bacterium | reverse complement strand
CCCGCTCGCGAGGCTCGCGCCGAACCTCAGCAGAAGCTCGTCAATGTTTCTGTCTCAGCCGCGCACGAGAAGCACCGGGACCGACGCGGTGCGCACCACCTGCTCGGCATCGCTGCCGAGCACCAGGCGTCGCACCCCGCGCCGGCCGTGGGTGCCGAGCACGATCAGGTCGGCGCCGAGCTTCCTCGCTTCGCGCACGATCGGATAGGCCGCGGGGCCGCTCAGCATCTCGCGCAGGACAGCCTTGGCAGGTACGCCAGCCTTTTCCGCTGTAGTTTTCGCCCTGGCGAGAACGCGCTTGCCGCCTTCACGCAGCGCCGGAACGAGATCGGCGCCGGGCGCTCCGGCCATCATCCCGTCGAGCGCGGCGAACGCCGGATACTCGTCCACCACGTGCAAGATGAAAAGCCGCGCGCCCTCGGCTTTGGCGAGGCGCAGCGCCTCGCGCAAGCCCTTGGCCGACGCCGTGCTGCCGTCGACCGCGACCAGGATCTTGCGGTACGCGCCCATCTAGGAGATCGCGACGCGCTTCGCCGAGCCGTTCGACTTCTTCGGCAGCGTGAGGCTGAGCACACCGTCCTTGTACTCGGCCTTGGCGCCCTTGGCGTCGACGGCCGCCGGCAGCGAGAAGCTGCGGCTCGCCATGCCGTAGGAGCGCTCGCTATAGACGACCTTCTCCTCTTTTTTCTCCTCTTTCTCCTGCTTTACTTCAGCCCGCACCGAGACGTGATCCTCCTCGACGTCGACCTGGATGTCTTCCTTCTTCACTCCCGGGATGTCCGCCTTCACGGTGAAGGCCTTGTCGTCCTCGCTTACGTCGATCTTCATCGTGAGCTCGGTCTCGGCGGGGAAGCGCATCGGTTTCAGCCAGAAGCCCTTGCCAAAACCCTTGAAGAAGTCCTCGAACGGGTCGTAGCGGGTGAGGTTGGCCATAAAGCCTCCTTTCAGTCAGTGGATCAAGCCATCTCTTCTTCGCGCGGCGCAGCGGCCGGCGCCTGCGCGATCATGCAATCGGTGGTCAGGATGAGGCTCGCGATCGAGGCGGCGTTCTGCAGCGCGGCGCGCGTCACCTTGCGCGGGTCGAGCACGCCCATCGCCACCAGGTCGCCGTACTCGCCGGTGGCGGCGTTGTAGCCGAAGTTGCCCTCGCCTTCGAGCACGCGCTGCACCACGACCGCCGGCTCCGCACCCGCGTTCCGCACGATCTGGCGCATCGGCTCTTCCACCGCGCGCTCGACGATGCGGATGCCGGCGTCCTGATCCGAGTTTTTTCCTTGCAGACCAGTCAAGCACTTTCTTGCCCGGAGGAGCGCCACGCCGCCGCCGGGCAGCACGCCTTCCTCGACCGCGGCGCGCGTGGCGTGCAGCGCATCCTCGGTGCGGGCTTTCCTCTCCTTCATCTCGGTCTCGGTCGCGGCGCCGACGCGGATCAGCGCCACGCCGCCGGCGAGCTTGGCCGCGCGCTCCTGCAGCTTCTCCTTGTCGTAGTCGCTGGTGGCGTCCTCGATCTCGCGCTTGATCTGCGCGACGCGCGCGTCGATCGCCTGGCGCTCGCCCGCGCCGCCGATAATGGTGGTGTCGTCCTTGTCGATCTCGACGCGCCGCGCGCGGCCGAGCACCGAGGGATCGGCCTTCTCGAGCGTGATGCCGGCTTCCTCGGCGACCACCGTGCCCCCGGTCAGCACCGCGAGGTCCTCGAGCATCGCTTTCCTGCGGTCGCCGAACCCGGGCGCCTTCACCGCGCACGAGTGCAGCACGCCGCGCAGCTTGTTCACTACGAGCGTCGCGAGCGCTTCGCCGTCGACTTCCTCGGCGATCACGAGCAGCGGCTTGCCCATCTTGGCGACGTGCTCGAGCAGCGGCAGCAGCTCTCTGATCGTGGAAATCTTCTTGTCGTAGAGCAGGAGGTAGGCGTCCTCGAGCACCACGCTCTGCTTCTCCGCGTTGGTAATGAAGTACGGCGAGAGAAAGCCGCGGTCGAACTGCGTACCCTCGACCACCTCGAGCTCGTTGGCGAGCCCCTTGCCGTCCTCGACCGTGATCACGCCCTCGCGCCCGACCTTCTCCATCGCCTCGGCGATCATGTCGCCGATCGAGGAGTCGTTGTTCGCCGAGATCGCGCCCACCTGAGCGATCTCGGTGCGCGTCGCGCACGGCTTCGCCAGGCGCTCGAGCTCGGCGACCAGCGCTTCCACCGCCGTGTCGATGCCGCGCTTGAGGTCCATCGGGTTCATTCCCGCCGCGACGTACTTCATGCCCTCGTTGACGATCGCGGCCGCGAGCAGGGTCGCGGTGGTGGTGCCGTCGCCGGCGACTTCGGCAGTCTTGGCCGCCACCTCGCGCACCATCTGTGCGCCCATGTTCTCGAAGCGGTCCTCGAGCTCGATCTCTTTCGCCACGACGACGCCCGAGTTGATCACGATGGGCGCGCCCCACGACTTCTCGAGCACCACGGTGCGCGCCTTGGGGCCGAGCGTTACGCGCACCGCGTCGGTGAGGATGTTCATTCCCTTCACCAGGCGCGCGTGCGCGGTTTCGCCGAACAGCAGCTGCTTTGCGGTCATGCGCGCGGCCCCTCGACGGGCCTATACATCCGCTGCGCGGCGTCGAGCCATTGGCGGTAGGCACCGTCGATTAGCCCGAGCATTGTCTGCTTCGAGGCGTCGAGCTCGGCGGTCTTGAACACCTCGGGCAGCGCTACCGGCAAGCCGCTGCCGACGCACTTCGCCACTGCGGCGTCGGTTTGCATGACCGTCTCGAACAGCGAGCGCCAGTAGGCGAGCGACTTCTCGGCGTTGGCGTGCGACCACTCGGCGCACAGCTTCATGAGCTGCGACGCGTCGGTCGCTGCGAGGATGGCTTTTCGCGTCGCGTCGGCGTCGGCGTGCGCCTCGGTCGCGGCTTCGAGCTGCGCTTCGTGCATCCGGATCGCGCCTTCGGTGATGGTTTCGAGCACGCGCAGCCCGGCGTCGAGCTGCGCCTTCCAGGCTTGCATGAACATGTCTTCGGGTTTGGCTTCGAGCTTGGCTTCGGGCTTGGCTTCGGGCTTGGCTTTCATGGTGTCCTCCAGTGGCGCTTCAGCATACGAGTCCGCTGCGGCCGGGAGTTGACCTGCGTCAATGCTGCAGGACGTAGCTCCCGGGCGCGGGCGCGATCGGCGCGAGGCCTGCCTGCGCGTTGCCGACGTCAGGGGCCGGCGCCGGCGGGCCGGAGCGCTCGGCGAGCCAGCGCTGCCATTGCGGCCACCAGGAGCCCGCGTGGCGCGGCGCCTGCTCGGCCCAGCGGTCGGCGTCGACGTACGGCTCGTCGTGACGCCGCGTTCCGATCTGATAGGTGCGGCCGTCTCGCCCCGGCTGGCTCACGATGCCGACGTTGTGGCCGCCGCTCGCGAGCACGAAGGTGATGTCCGAATCGGTGTACAGCCCCGCCTTGTACACCGAGCGCCAGGGCGCGACGTGGTCGCGAACGGTGCCTACC
>DATADT010000254.1:0-4963 GCA_036258355.1 Burkholderiales bacterium | reverse complement strand
GACTTCCCGGTGTCCACCTTCGGCAAGGTGTCCAAGAAGACACTCTCCGAGCTCGCCCAGAAAAATGCGCATCATTGACCTGCACTGCTATCCCGGCACCAAGGAATGGATCGCGTGCCAGGGACCCTACGTCGAGGCGCTCGCCAAGTACTGGAAGCGCGAATGGGTCGGAAAGCCCGAAGACGAGGTGGTGAAGGAGTTCACCGAGGCGGGCGTGGAGGCGTGCCTGGTGGCGCTCGACCTCGAGACGACGATCAAGACCAAGCCCGTGGGAAACGATTATGTCCACGCCATGTGGAAGCGCCACCCACAGCGCATCATCCAGTGCTGGGGCGCGCTCGAGCCTTCAAAGAAAGATGCTCTCGACGAAGCGAGGAAAGCCATCAAGCAATTCGGCTTCCTCGGCTTTCACTTTCACCCGATCATGCAGCACTTCGCGGTTGACGATCGGCGCTATCAGCCGCTCTTTGAGGAAATTTCTTCTTTAGGTGCGGCAATCATGGTCGACGTAGGCACTACCGGCATGGGCGCAGGCATGCCGGGCGGCCACGGTGCGATCATCCGCCACGCGCATCCCGCGAGCATCGACCGCCTCGCCGCCGACTTCCCCAGCCTCAAGATCGTCATGGCGCACCCGGGCTGGCCGTGGGTCGACGAGACCACCGCGGTCGCGCTGCACAAGGGCAATGTCTATTGGGAGATGTCGGGCTGGGCACCGAAGTACTTCCCCGGCAACCTCAAGGTGGACATGCGCGGCCGGCTGCAGGACAAGATCATGTTCGGCAGCGACTACCCGAGCATGCCCTACGCGCGCATCCTCAACGAATGGCGGGAGCTCGGCTACTCCGACGCGGTGATGGAAAAGATCTTCCATCAGAACGCCGCAAGGATCCTTGGGCTGTGAAATGAGGAGGAAGCGATGACCATCCCGAAAATTTGCGCCGCCGCTGCGCTCTCGGGTTTCACGCTGCTCGCGCAGGCGCAGCAGTTCACCATGAAGCTGTCCACGCCGACCATCAACGACGTGACGCACGAGTGGATGAACCTTTTCAAGGCGAGCGTCGAGAAGCGCGCGGGCGGCCGCATCAAGGTCGAGGTCTATCCCGCGAGCCAGCTCGGCCAGATCCCGCGCACCGTGGAAGGCGTCGCGCTCGGCACGATCGAGATGACGGTGCCCGCCGTCGGGTTCTTCATCGGCCTGGAACCGCGCTTCCAGGTCTTCGATGCGCCCGGGCTTTTCGACAGCGTCGAGCACGCGCAGCGCGTGTTCTCCGATCCGGACGTGCGCAAGCGGCTCGCGACATTCGGCGCGACCAAAGGCGTCGAGCCGCTCTTCACTTTCGCGAACGGGCCGCTCATGCTCCTCAGCCACAAGCCGGTGCGCGGCATCGACGATCTCAAGGGCCAGAAGATCCGCGTGCCGGGCGGTGCGCCGCTGCACCTCGAGCCCTTCCGCCGGCTCGGCGCCTCGCCGGTGTCGATGCCGCTCGGCGAAGTGATGCCCTCGCTCAGCAACCGCGCGATCGACGGCTTCATCGCCGCTCACGTTGTGCTGGTGGCGTTCAAGTACTACGACGTCGCCAAGAGCGCGACCCAGCTCCCCGGCTCCTTCCTCATCGCCTCGGGCCTCGTGAACCGCAACTTCTTCAAGTCGCTCGGCGCGCTCGAGCCCATGGTGCGCGAGGAGGCACGCAAGGCCGAGGAGATCTTCGCCAAGGGCGCCGTCGCCGACGTCGGCCGGATCCGCGGCGCGTGGGAGAAGAACGGCGGCGAGACCATCGTCTTGCCGAGCGCCGAGGCGAAGCGCTATCTCGACCAGGCGACCTCGGTCCTGCCCGCGATCCTGGCGGCCAATCCGCAGCTCAAGGAGGACTACGAGGCGATCCAGGCGGCGGCGAAGAAGCACTGGCGATAGGGGATCCCATGGCGTCCAGAAACCTGCCGCCCTTCCGCGCCGACCATGTCGGCAGCCTGCGCCGCCCGGAGTCCCTGATGAAGGCGCGCGAGCGGCTGCTCGGGCCGCACGACCTCGACCACAACTTCGGGCCGCACGGCAACGCCGACCTGCACAAGCTCGAGGACGAAGCGATCCGCGAGGTCGTCAGGCTGCAGCAAGACGCGGGCCTGCGCTCGATCACCGACGGCGAGTTCCGCCGGCGCATCTGGTGGAGCGAGTTCCTGCTCTCGCTCGAGGGCGTGCAAGGCACCTATCGCAGCGAGGAGAAATTCCGCAACAAGACCGGTCACACCGTGCCGGCGCCGCGCATCGACGTCACCAGCCGCATCCGCTGGACAAAGAGCGTCAACGTCGCGCCCTTCCGCTTTCTCAGATCCATAACGAAAGAGACCCCGAAAGTGACGATGCCGGCGCCGCAGCAGCTCTATCACTTCGCCACGCGCGAGACCGTCAGCAAGGCGGCGTATCCGGACCTCGCGGCGATCTGGGACGACCTCGCCGACGCGTACATTGCCGAGCTGAAGGCGCTGAGCGAGGCGGGCTGCACGTACGTGCAGATGGACGAGGTGGTCACCTCGTGCCTGTGCGACGCGAATCAGCGCAGCAAACTCAAGAACCGCGGCGACGATCCGGACCGGATGCTGAGCGACTACATCAGGACCATGAACCGCATCGCGGCCGCGCGCCCAAAGGGCATGACCATCGCCATGCATACCTGCCGCGGCAATTACCAGGGGCACTGGATGGCCGAGGGCGGCTACGACCCGGTCGCCGAGCGCGTGTTCAACGAAATCAAGGTCGACGCGCTATTCCTTGAATACGACTCGCCGCGCGCGGGGAGCTTCGCGCCGCTGCGCCACTTCCCAAAGGACAAGGTGCTGGTCCTCGGCCTCGTGTCGACGAAAACGCCGCATCTCGAATCACAGGCGGTCCTCAAGCAACGCATCGAGGAAGCCTCCCGCTACGTGCCCCTGGAGAATCTCTGCCTCAGCCCGCAATGCGGCTTCTCGAGCAATTACCTCGGGAATCCCGTCACCATCGACGACGAGCGGAAGAAGCTCGAGCTCGTCGTCAGCACGGCGCAGGCCGTCTGGGGCAGCTCGTGAAGAAGATGCTGGAGATCCGCGCCGCCGGGGCGCAATGAACGGCCTGATGAAGGCCCTGGAGCGCGCGCTGGCGCTCGCCTTCATCTTCGCCGTCTGCCTCAATTTCGCCAACGTCATCGGCCGCTACGTCGTCGGCCGCTCGATCGCCGGCGCGGACGAGATCCAGATCTACATCATGGTGGCGATGGCGTTCCTCGGCGCCGGACTCGTCGCCTGGCGCAGGAACCATCTGCGCATGGACGTCCTGGTGCGCTTTTTCCCCCAGCCCACGCAAAAGGCGCTCCGAGCGCTGGAGATCGGGCTGGTGGTGCTGCTCGCCGGCTTCACGCTCGTGCAGTCGGCGCGCTACGCCTGGCAGATGGCCGAGCTCGGCCGCGCGAGCGACATGGGCGGCATCCCGATGTGGATTCCGCACGGCGTCGTCGCGGTCGGCTTTGCCCTGATCCTCGCTTCGGTGCTGAGGAAATGAGCTTCGCGCTCGGAGTGCTGCCGGTCGCGCTGCTGCTCCTCGGCTTTCCGATCTACATCGTGCTGCTCGCCGCGGTGACGGTGGCGCTCGTCTTCTTCATGAACGTGCCATTCGCGGCGCTTCACCAGAACCTTTTCGGCGCGATCGACGCCTTCGCACTGCTCGCCGTGCCGTTCTTCATCTACGCCGGCGAGCTGATGGGGCGCGGCAGCGTCGCGAGCCGCATCGTGGACCTGGTGCAGGCCGGCATCGGCCGTCTGCCCGGCAGTCTCGGCGTCACCACGGTCGGCACTTCGGCGATCTTCGGTGCGATCTCGGGAGCGAGCGCCGCGACCGTCGCCACCGTCGGCAAGGCGATGCTGCCCGCGATGCGCCGCGCCAACTATCCGGAGCCGTTCGCCGCCGGGCTGATCACCGCCGTCGGCGCGATCGACATCATCATCCCGCCGAGCATCCCGATGATCGTCTACGGCATGGCAGCGCAGGAATCCGTGCCGCGTCTGTACGCCGCGGGCGTGCTGCCAGGACTGCTGATCGCCGGCATGCTCGCGGCCTACGTGGTCTGGTATTCGAAGAAGCACGGCTTCGAATCCGGAACGCCATTCAGCGCCGCTGTCTTCTTCCGGTCCCTGTACCGGGGCATCTGGGCGCTCGGCGCGCCGCTCATCATCCTGGGCGGCATCTACGGCGGCGTGTTCTCGCCCACCGAGGCGGCCGCGGTGGCGTGCGTCTACGCGGCGCTCGTCACTTGGCTCGTCTTCCGCGAGCTCGGCTGGCGCGAGGTGGTGGAGGCGGCCGCGACCACGGTGCTCTTCACCGGGCAGGTGCTGATCATCGTCGCCTGCGCCGGCGTGTTCGCCTGGCTGCTCACGGTGAACCAGGTGCCCGCCGCGATGGTCGCCTGGCTGGAGTCGATGAACATCTCGAAGTGGGAGCTGCTGCTCGCAATCAACGTGGTGCTGCTCGCGGTGGGCTGCTTCCTCGACCCCCTGTCCTCGATCCTGCTCCTCACGCCGCTCCTCATCCCGATGGTGAAGGCGGCGGGCATCGACACCGTCCACTTCGGCGTCGTCGTCGCGGTGAACCTGGCGATCGGCCTGTTCCACCCGCCGTTCGGCATCAACATCTTCGTCGCGCAATCGACGCTGAAGCTGAAGCTCGAGGTGATCTACCGCGGCATCGTGCCGTTCATCTTCATCTATCTCGCCGCGCTCGTGCTCATCACCTTCGTGCCCGAGATCTCGCTTGCCGGGGTAAAGCTCTTCCTGAGAACATGAACGCGCCATGAGATTGCGCAGCGTCGAGCTCGAGATCCCGGACGTCGCCAAGGCGGCCGAGTTCCTCGAAGGCGTGTGGGGACTCGTTCCGGCGGGCAGCGCGGGCGCCACGCGCTTCTGGCGCGGCAGCGGCGACCATCCGTACATCCTCTCG
>DATADT010000253.1:0-8043 GCA_036258355.1 Burkholderiales bacterium | reverse complement strand
CTCCTCGGCCACCATGCGGATCTCGAGCGTGGCGGTGCGCCCGATGAGGCGCTTGGCGCGCGTAACGTCCTGCACGCCCGGGAGCTGCACCACGATGCGCTCGGCGCCCTGCTGCTGGATCACCGGCTCGGCGACGCCGAGCTCGTTGATGCGGTTGTGCAGCGTGGTGATGTTCTGCTTGAGCGCGTACTCCTGGTGGCGCTTCACCGCCTCGGGCTTGAGCGTGGCGACGAGCAGCAGGTCCTGGCCGTCCTCGCGCTCGCTGACCGCGAGGTCCGGCAGGTTGGCGGCGATCGCCTCGCGTGCGCGATCGCGCATCGCCGCCTCGCGGAAGCGCACGCGCAGCGTCTGGCCTTCGCGCGTCACGCCGCCGTGGCGCACGTTCTTCTCGCGCAGCTGCGAGCGGATGTCGGCGGCGAGGCTCTCCAGGCGCTTGGTGATCGCGCCCTGCATGTCGACCTGGAGCAGGAAGTGCACGCCGCCGCGCAGGTCGAGGCCGAGGTACATCGGCAGGGCGCGGATCGCCGACAGCCAGCTCGGCGACGCCGGCAGGAGATTGAGCGCGACCACGTAGTTCACGTTGGGATCGTCCTCCGGCGTCGCCTGCGGCGCGGCGCCCGGGTTGAGCGTGGCGTGAATCACGTCCTTCGCCTTGAGCTGCGTGTCGGTGTCGGCGAAGCGCACCCGGATGCCGCTCTGATCCATCACCGCCCCGGTGTAGGGGATGCCGGCCTTCTGCAGCGTGTCCTGCACCTTCTGCAGCAGCGCCGGGTCGACCTTGACGGTTGCCCGGGCGCTCGACACCTGCACCGCGGGCGACTCGCCGAAGAAGTTCGGCAGGGTGTAGAGGAAACCAAGCGCGATCGCGAGGGCGATCAGCGCGTACCCCCAGGTCGGGTATCTATTCACTGAATGCTTTTGATCGTGCCTTTGGGCAGCAGCACCTGGACCGCGGCCTTCTGCACGTTGATTTCCGTGTTGGGGGCGATCTCGAGGCTGATGTAGGCGTCGGACAGCTTGGTGATGCGCCCGACGACGCCGCCGGCGGTGATCACCTCGTCGCCCTTTTGCAGCGCCTCGATCATCTGCTTTTGCTCCTTGGAGCGCTTCATCTGCGGCCGGATCATGAGGAAGTACAGCAGCACGAACATCAGCACGATCGGCAGCAGGCCGATGTATCCCGGGTCGCTGCTCGGCGCAGCCTGGGCGAACGCTGGCGAGATGATCACTGCGGACTCCAGAGGGAAAAAACGGCGGGAATTATAGCAGCCGCGAACGGCCTTCCAGAATTTGACGGGTGGTCGGGACAAACGTTCCCTGCTCGATCGAGGAGCGCAAGTCCTTCATCAGCTCCTGGTAGTAATGCAGGTTATGCAGCGTGTTGAGCCGCGCGCCGAGGATCTCCTTCGTCTTGTCGAGGTGGTACAGGTACGCGCGGGTGTAGTTGCGGCAGGTGTAGCAGCTGCAGCGCTCGTCGAGCGGCGCCGTGTCGTCGCGGTAGCGGGCATTGCGGATCCGGATGTCGCCGTTGCGCGTGAAGAGCCACCCGTTCCTCGCGTTGCGCGTTGGCAGCACGCAGTCGAACATGTCCAGTCCCGCGGCCACCGCCTCGATGATGTCCTCCGGCGTTCCCACTCCCATCAGGTAACGCGGGCGATCCTCCGGCAGCTGGGTGCTTTCCAGCACCTTCAACCGCTCCTCCTTCGGCTCGCCGACCGCCAGCCCGCCGATCGCATAGCCGTCGAAACCGATTTTTTTCAGCTCGGCGACCGATTCTTCGCGCAGCGACGGGTATATGCCGCCCTGGACGATGCCGAAAACAACCCCGTCATGGGAATCCCTAGATCGGCGCGCCCAGCGCATCGACAGGCGCATCGACTCTGCCGCCTTCTTCTCGCTCGCCGGGTACGCGAGGCACTCGTCGAACACCATCGCGATGTCCGAGTCGAGGACCTGCTGGCTCCTCATGGACTCTTCCGGCGTGAGAAGCAGGCGGTCGCCGTTGATCGGCGAGGAGAAGCGAACGCCTTCCTCGGTTACCTTGCGCAGCGTCTCCAGGCTGAACACCTGGAAGCCGCCCGAGTCGGTGAGGATTGGGCCCGGCCAGTTCATGAAGCGGTGCAGGCCGCCGTGGCGCGAGATCACTTCGAGCCCGGGCCGCAGCCACAGGTGGAAAGTGTTGCCGAGCACGATCTGCGCGCCGCTCGCGGCCACTTCCTCGGGCGACATCGCCTTCACCGTGCCGTAAGTGCCGACCGGCATGAACGCCGGCGTATCGACGCGCCCATGGGCAAGCTCAAGAATTCCTCGGCGGGCGGCGCCGTCGCGATTCGTGACGGAAAACTTCAAGGCCTTCCTTCGATCAACATGGCATCGCCGTAGGAAAAGAACCGATAGCGCTTGGCGATGGCGTGCGCATAAGCCTTGCGGATGTTCTCGATGCCCGCGAACGCCGACACGAGCATGAGGAGCGTCGAGCGCGGCAGGTGGAAATTGGTTAGCAGGCGCCTGACGACCTGGAACTTGAAGCCGGGATAGATGAAGAGATCGGTCTGCCCCTCGAGCCTGCCCGTAAGCGCGGCCGCCTCGAGCGCGCGCAGCGAAGTGGTGCCGACCGTGAGCACACGCCTTCCCGCGATTGCCTTCCAGGCCTCTTGGGAAATCCGGTAGTGCTCGGCGTGCATGCGGTGTGCTTCGACCTCCTCCCCGCGCACCGGCTGGAAGGTGCCGAAGCCTACGTGCAGGGTGATCCTGGCGATGGAAGCGCCCGCTTGCTCCACTTTCTTCAGCATTTCCTCGTCGAAATGCAGGCCGGCGGTGGGCGCGGCGACTGCGCCGGGCACCGCCGCGTAGACTGTCTGGTAGCGCTCGGCGTCCTCGGCCTGCGGCGCATGCCTGATGTACGGGGGAAGCGGCACCGCGCCGAAGCGCTCGAGAACCGCGTCGACGTCTTCCGGAAAGCGCACGCGGTAGAGCTCGCCTTCACGCCCTTCCACTCGCACGCGCAGGTCGTGAATCACAAGCTCGGACTCCGGCGCGGGCGGACGGCTCGCGCGGATCAAGGCCAGGGCCTCGCGCGGCCCGAGCGCGCGCTCGACGAAAAGCTCGACCTTGCCCCCGCTCGCCTTTCGGCCCGCCAGACGCGCTTTCACCACGCGGGTGTCGTTCAGCACGACCAGGTCTTGAGACCCGACTAGCCGCGGAAGGTCGGTGAACTTCAGATCGCGATGGGCGCCGCTGGCCGCATCGAGGTGGAGCAGCCGGCTTTCGCTGCGCTGCGCAACGGGGTGCTGGGCGATGAGCTCTGCGGGCAGGTCGTAGTCGAACTCCGAGACCAGCATTGCGTCCGAAGTATACTTTTCGCCCCTTTTCGCCTCCTTTGGGCCGGAATGGCGGAACCGGTAGACGCAGCGGACTCAAAATCCGCCGCCCGCGAGGGCATGAGAGTTCGAGTCTCTCTTCCGGCACCAGTACTTACGCTACTTTTGACTCCTCCGGTTCCGCACCGGTGTGCCGTGGTTGTGACGTAGCAGCGAGGGTCACTGTCTCCGCGTAGCCCTTCAGGTGCTCGGGGGCGAGGTGAGCGTATCGGTTCACCATCTGGGTCCTCGAAAATCTCTCAATTTTTCATCCGGGTCCCCTCACGGGCCACATTCGGGGAATCGTCCAGAGTCCCGCAGGCGCGGCCCCGCGTCAGCGTTTGGCAAACGTGGCGGACTTGGCGAAGCTGGCTGCGATCCGCTCCCATACCTTTCTCGCTGCTTGGTCCCGCGTAGCCTCTCTGCAGTCTAGTGCTCTAGCGAAGGCATCTTCCGCCCGCAGTTCACCCATCGGCCCGACGCCGAGCGCCAGCCATTTCGGGCTGACGTTCAGGACATCGGCGAGCGCGAAAAGGTGTTCGTGCTTCAGGTTCTCAGTTCCACCTGATTCCCACTGCCCGACCGCCTGCACAGAAACCCCGACGAGCGTGGCAATGTCCTTAGTCGTAAGTCCGAGTTCCTTTTGTCTGCTGGCGATGCGCTTGGCTAACGTGTTCATGGGTTTACTCAGTTCGCGTGTGAACTGCCTTCTTCTTCCACGAAGCATACTTGAAAGGGTCGGTAAAAAGGAGTTGGCAGACAGTCGTGAACCTCGCGTGATTCTTCTCGCGCCATGCCGCAGCGATCTCCGAGTCTTTAAAGCTGCTGCCGGCCGTCCGGAACACTCGGCGATTGCTGTAAACGTGCTACCTCCTGTAGACTACTGACCCCTATACCTTGTGTCTGGAGGGTCTTACGCACGCAAGATCCAGTAGTCTCCCGAAGGCCGACAGGCCGGCCCCGCTGTCCAGTCAGCCAGTTTCGGAAGCATTCAAGGCTCCTTCTCCTGCGCTGCCGCTTGAAGCACTCCCATTCTTCAAGACCATCGAAGAGATTCAAGCCATTCCCGGCTACACCCCGCGCGTAGACCCAAAGGCAACCAGGATCGCGAGACTTCGCGGCCTCTACAGCGGCTTCCGCCGAGAGGTCCCATGCGGACTCGCTCCGTGCCGTCAGGGGCACTTGAGCGGCGTCGTGGTGGAAACCGTAGACGGCGACGTGACGAACATCGGGCACGTCTGCGGAGGGAAGTACTTTGAGGAGTTTCAGCGGAAGAAGAACGAATACGACATGCGGGCCGCGCACTCTCGCCGAGTGCGTGCGCTCAAGGACTTCCTCAACTACGAGCCAATCGTCCGGCGGCGCATCGACACGCTTCGCACTCAGCCGCTCGGAGCGGACTGGCTGCACACGTCGTACCGGAACTTCTTCAGCAGCGCCCCGGCGGAGGTCGTTAACCATCTACGGGAACGCGCACGCCGCAATGAAGTGCGAGTGACGCGCGCTGAGAGGGTGACGAACGAAGACGAAGCAGACCGCATCCGCCAGCTGCAGGGCGGCCTCTCGAGAGGGAGGAGCGCCAAGGACCCTGTCTTCGTCGAGCGTGAGATCGGGCGGCTGCGCGGCCTTGGTATCTGGAAGGACGGTCAGACCATCGGAGACTTGCTCCATGAGGGCATCGTCGGCCGCTTGGATGCACTACGCCCCATTGACCCGCATCAGCTGCGCTCGCACGCCTTGCGTGCTTGGGCAGACTGGGCCGAAAGCATCGACACGCAGCTTGCTGTCGTAGAGCGCCTCATTCCCGAGGGGCGGGAGTTCTTCAAGGACGAGAACCTCGCGCTGCTTGCTCGGATGCCGTGGTCACGGGGGACTGAGGAAGCCCTGAAGGTGCTCAGATGGGACTACGCGGCAGGCGTCGCGCGCAATCCATCGCGGCCGAAATGGCGCTGAAGAACGCAGCCGGCTGTGTCGTATTTGTGACGTAGATTCGGCCGGATCAGGTTGGCCGAGAGTGGCTTCAAAAAACGCGGCAAGCGTCGTGAGCCTTGATCTAACTGTCTTTGCTGCTCTGCGGGAGCGGCCTGCTGTTTCCTCTAGCACCGCCCCGCGCTGACTCAAAATCCGCCGCCCGCGAGGGCATGAGAGTTCGAGTCTCTCTTCCGGCACCACAGCATCGTTAAAAAATGGACGCCGAAACAACCCCTTCGCTAGACAGGCCAAGGGGGTGGCGGTAGGCTTCCCCCGAGAGAAAACACTCCCGGGGAGGGACCATGGCCAAGGCACAAGTCCGGCTTCTGCCTTCGGCGCGAAACACGGTGATGGTCGTCGACGACCAGTCGACCGGCCGCGCCATTCTCGAGCAGGTCGTAAGGAGCCTCGACGAGCGCGTGGTGGTGGAAGGCTTCGCGCGCCCGGTCGACGCGGTGGTGTGGGCAACGCGCAACGTCTCGGACCTCGTGCTCGTCGATTACATGATGCCCGACATGGACGGCATCGAGTTCGTGAAGCGCCTGCGCTCGCTGCCCGGCTACGAGCACGTGCCGATCGTGATGGTGACGGTGCACGACGACCGCAAGGTGCGCTACGAGGCGCTCGACGCGGGCATCACCGACTTCCTCACCAAGCCCGTCGACGCGAGGGAGTGCCTGGCGCGCTGCAGGAATCTGCTTATGCTCCGTCGCCAGCAGCTCGCGCTGGAGGACCGGCGGCGCCTCCTCGAGCACATGGTCGAGGACGCGACGCGCGAGGTGAAGGAGCGCGAGAAGGAGACGCTGCTCAGGCTCGCGCGCGCGGGCGAGTTTCGCGACGAGGAGACCGGCAACCACCTCATCCGCATGTCGCGCTATTCGCGCCTCATCGCGAATACGCTCGGCGTCGAGTGCGACGAAGCCGAGACCATCGAGCTCGCCGCACCGCTGCACGACATCGGCAAGATCGGCATTCCGGACGGGATCCTCCTCAAGACGCAGAAGCTCGAAGACGGCGAGTGGGAGGTGATGCGCCGCCACCCGCTGATCGGCCACGAGATCCTGAAGGGCAGCGCGTCGAAGTACGTGCGCATGGGAGCGCTGATCGCGCTCGGCCACCACGAGAGGTACGACGGCTCGGGCTACCCCAACGGCCTGGTCGGCGACCACGTGCCGCTGTGCGCGCGCATCGTCTCGGTCGCCGACGTGTACGACGCGCTCACCTCGGTGCGCCCGTACAAGAGCGCGTGGCCGAGCGAGCATGCGTTCGAGTACGTGCGCACGCAGGCCGGCAAGCACTTCGATCCGCGCATGGTCGTGGCGTTCCTCGCGGCGCGCCGCGAAGTGATCCAGATCCAGCACGAATGGTCTGATGGCCGAACCTAGCGCCGCGGCCGTTCCCGGAACTCTCGGACCGATCGCACGCCTGCGCGCGCGGCTGAAGGCGCGCCCCGACACCGAGCACGAGCAGGGAATCCTGCGGCTGCTCATCAGCTCGCTCGTCTTTCTGTACCTGCTGCCCGACGCGCTGCTCAAGCAGGACACGCTGCCGCTCTACGTGATGGGCATCCACCTCGTGCTCGCGCTCATCATCTTCTTCCGCATCGCCTATTCGACGACGATCTCGCCCGCGCGGCGCGTGTTCGCGCAGTTCGCCGACGTCGCGGCGATCAGCTGGCACATGGCGGTGTTCGGCGAGCCGGCGGGATGGCTGCTCCTGCTCTACATCTGGGTGACTCTCGGCTCGGGCTTCCGCTTCGGCGCGAAGTACCTGCTCTCCGAGCTGGCGATGAGCGTCGTCGGCTTCGGCATCGTGCTCTACGTGAACGATTTCTGGCGTGCGCACGCGTCGCTCGGCATCGGCCTGCTCATCGCCATGAGCGCGGTGAGCCTGTACGTGCTGTCGCTGGTGCGCCGCATGTTCGACGCGATCGCGCGCGCCGAGGCCGCAAACCTCGCGAAGCGCCGCTTCATCTCGGTGGTGAGCCACGAGCTGCGCACGCCGCTGAACGCGATCATCGGCATGGCGGATCTGCTGCGCGACACGCAGCTCAACCGCGAGCAGGCCGACATGCTGCAGACCCTGCGCAGCTCCTCGCGCGTGATGCTCGGCCTGATCGAGGACGTGCTCGACTTCTCGAAGATCGAGGCCGGCAAGGTGGTGCTCGAGCGCACCGACTTCGACCTGCACGCGCTGGTGAACAGCACCTGCCGCATCGTCGCCGCGCAGGCCGCGGCCAAAGGCGTGGAATTCGTGGTGTCGATGATGCCGGAGGTGCCGCCCGCGGTGCGCGGCGATCCGCATCACCTGCGCCAGGTGCTGATCAACCTTGCGGGCAACGCGGTCAAGTTCACGGAGAAGGGCAGCGTTACCGTCCATGTCACCGTGCAGGCCGAGACCGAGTCGATCGTGCGTCTCAAGTTCTCCATCCGCGACACCGGCATCGGCATATCGCCCGAGGCGCAGGCCAAGATCTTCGACAGCTTCACCCAGGCCGACGATTCCACCACGCGGCGCTTCGGCGGCACGGGCCTCGGCACGACGATCGCCAAGCAGCTGATCCAGCTCATGGGCGGGCGCATCGGCGTTGAGAGCGCCATCGGCCTGGGCAGCACGTTCTGGGTGGAAGTGGACCTGGAGAAGCAGCCCGAGCGCGCCGGCGCAGGCGACGGCAAGTTCGCCGGGGCGCGAGTGCTCCTCGTCGGGTTCCCGG
>DATADT010000252.1:0-3946 GCA_036258355.1 Burkholderiales bacterium | reverse complement strand
TTCGCGGGAACGACCACTTGCCGCTTTTTCAGAGTTTCCCTAGCTGTTCTTCGCCACATCGTCGAACAGGCGGTTGAGGGCCTCCGGGTCGACGGGCTTTGTCAGGTGATAATCGAAGCCCGCTTCCATGGCGCGCGTGCGATCGCTTTCCTGGCCCCAGCCCGTGAGGGCGACGAGCGTGATCGGAGTGATGCGGCGTTCGCGCAGCGTGCGCGCCACTTCGTAGCCGCTCGTTCCGGGCATGCCGATGTCGAGCACCGCGACGCGCGGCCTGAACTCCTCGGCGAGCTGGATCGCGGCCACTCCGTCGTAGGCGACGCGGACTTCGTGGCCGAAGAGGCTCAGGATCCGCTGCAGCGAGTCGGCGGCGTCGCGGTTGTCGTCCGCCACGACCACGCGCACGTGCCCCGGCACGGCCGCGGCGCGCGCTTCGGCGTGCTCGAGCCCGGCCGGCGCGCCGCGCGCGAGCGGCAGGCGCACGACGAACTCGGCTCCGCGCCCGCGTCCGGCGCTGCGCGCCTCGATGCGGCCGCCGTGCAGCGCCACAATCCCGTCGGCGAGGCGCAGGCCGATACCTGCCGCCTCTTCGAAGAGGCGCGCTGCCGCGGCCGGCTCGAAGCCCGCGCCGCTGTCCTCCACCGAGACGACGGCTTCGGCTCCCTCGACCGTCGCGCTGAGCGAGATGGCGCCGCGAGGCGGGGTGTGCTTGGCGGCGTTCTCGACGAGCGTGGCGAGCACCTGCGCAAGTCGCGCGGCATCACCTTCCACGAGCGCAGACTCCATCGGCATCAGGACCGACAGCCGGTGTCCGGCCGCGTTCACATGAGGGCGCGACGCCTCGAGCGCCATGTCGACCACCTTTTCCAAGCCGAAGCGCTCGCGCTGCAGGCCGAGCTTGCCGCGCGCGAGGCGCTCGAGGTCGACGAGGTCGCCGATCAGGCGCGAGAGCTGGTCGATCTGGCGCTCGATGACGCTCTGGCTCCATGCGACTTCCGGGTCCCGCGGACCCTTGCGCGCCAGGATCGCGACCGCGTTTCGCATCGGCGCGAGCGGATTGCGCAGCTCGTGCGCCACGAGCGCGAGGAACTCTTCCTTCTTCTGGTATTCCCGCCGCAGCGCCTCTTCGGCGAGCTTGCGGTCGTGGACATCGGTGCCGATGGCGACCCATCCATCCACCTCGCCGCGCTCGTCGCATGTCGGCGTGTAGATCCAGCTCAGCCACCGCTCGCCCAGTCCCGGCATGCGGGCGAGGCGCTCGTATTGCGCCTGCTCCCCCTGCAGCACCCGATCGATCGAAGGCTGGATGAGGCGCAGCGCCTCCGCGCCGATGATCTCAGCGAGCTCGCGGCCCACGATTTCCTCCGCTGGCCGCGCCATCCAGCGCGCGTAGCGGGCATTGACCCAGAGGAAACGCTGGTCGCGGCTGCAGCGCACAGCGCCCGCGGGCATCGTGTCGGCGACGATGCGGAGATCGCGGTCGCCCGTCATTGCGGCTCGCCGATCATTGCGTAATGCTAACGAATGCGAACATGCGCTGGCGATGTGGCCGTTTCAACGACAGAACTCGCCCTACGCCGCTTTGGCATGCAACTCGTTGCGCAGGCTTGCGCCCTGGCGCACGAGCTCGTGCTGGATCTCTTTGACGGGCAGCTGACGCAGTCGTGCGTTTCGTTTCGCGGCCAGGGCGGCGGCGACCCCTGCGGCGTGGCCGGTCGCCATTACGATCGGCATCACGCGGTACGAAGAGTGCGCCTCGTGTGTTCCCGAGATGCAGCGACCGGCGACGATCAGCCCTTCCGCATTCTTCGGCATCAGGCTGCGCAGCGGAATGTCATAGGCTTCTCCGGGCGGCAGGCGCTTCAGCACCGTGCCGCTGCCCGCCGGATTGTGAATGTCGACCGGGTAGGCGCCGCGCGCGATGGCATCGTCGAACTTGCGCGCCGAAAGGACGTCGTCGGCGGTCAGCTGGTATTCCCCGACGATGCGCCGCGTCTCGCGCACGCCGACGCTCACTCCGCTTTGCATGACGTAGGACTTCTCGAACCCCGGAACGTAGCGGCGCAGGAACTGCGCGATCTGGCGCATCTGGCGTCGGCTCATCCATTCGGCGTACGACAGATCCCAGACGTCGGTGCCCAGAACGCGCGTGACGCGAGTGCTGTTCACACTTACCTCGCCCTCGTGCGGCGTGGCGAAGAACAGGATGTCTTCGCGCGGGAGCTTGAGCTCACCCGCCGCGCTCGCCTGGCGCACGAGGTCCCACAGGCCGTGCACGCCGCGCCATTGCCCCGGATGCTCCTTGACGTACGCCTCGAACGCCGCGCGCTGGAACTCCGCCATGCGGAACATGAGCGTCATCGGCTGCACCAGGCCGTCGGCGCGGCCGACCTTGGTCGGCGTGCCGGCCTGCACCGCGACATCGGCGTCGCCGGTACAGTCGACGGTTACCTTCGCGCGGATGACGAGCGGCCCCGATTTCGTCTCGAAGATGACGCCTTCCACGGCTCCCTCGCCCACGATTCCACTTGCGAGCGCGTGGAAGAGGAGCTGCACACCCGCCTCGTCGAGGAGATCGAGCGCCACGAGCTTGAACCACTCTGGATCGAACGGCACCACGTAGCCGGTGGCGAGCGTGGGTGGTATCGCGCCGCCGACGCTGACGAGGCGCGCGAGGAGCTTCGCCAGCACGCCGCCGACCACGGCCTCGCCCGGGCCGTGATCGGTCGGCAGCAGCGTCGTCGCGCCGCGGCGCTCGCGCGTCGGCATCTGCGTGTGGAAAGACATGAGCGGCATGACGAGCGCCGCGGTCGCGTTGCCGCCCAGAAAGCCGTAGCGCTCGGCGAGGATCACGCGTGCGCCGGACTGCGCCGCACCCAGCGCGGCGCCCAGGCCTGCCGGCCCGCCGCCGACAACCAGCACGTCCGCCTCGCCGGCCACGACCGCCTGGCGCGGCGGCAGCTCGACGCTCGGCGCGCGGTCAGGCCGCTTTAGCGTGGGCATCCGCGAGTTTTTGTCCCGTCAGGACCTCGAGGAGGATGCGATGCGTCTCTCTCGCCCGCTCCTGCAGCGCGGGCAGCGCCTGCGCGATCTGCGTGCGCATCGAGCGGCGCCGGTCCCAGGACTCGTCGAGATAGGCGATGAGCCGCCCGGCGTTCACCAGGTTGAGCGGCGGCGCCGGCAGGCCGAGCGCCTCGAGGAAGCCGCTGACCTTGCCGGCGTAGGGCAGCGCGAGGAAAGGCGTGCCCTGGATCGCGGCGAACATGAGGAAGTGCAGCCGCATGCCGAGGGCGAAATCGAACTTGCCCATCCACGACAGCACCTGTCCCGAGGTGTATTCGCCCTTGAGCACCGTGGCGCGCTGCGCGCGCAGCATCTTCGCGATCACCGCGTGGCTGTGCTGGGTATCGAGCACCGAGCGCTCCATCGGCACGAACACCACGTCGGCGTCGTAGCGGTCGACGATGAAATCGGCCGCGTTGGCGAGCAGCGCGTGGTACATCTTCTCGTCGAGATCGGGCGCTGCGACGCCGGGCTCGCGCACCGACATGCCGATCAGCCGGCGCCGGCCTTCGAGCCCTTCGTGCTTCAGCACGCCGCGCGGCAGCGGCTCGGGCTTGAGAAGCAGCGCCGGGTCCGCGGTCACGACCACGTCGCGGTGCAGCCCCGCCTCCTCGAGCACGCGGTGCGCGCTTTTCTCGCGCACGGTGACCACCACGGCGTCGGCGAGGTTGTCGCGCACCGCGGCCTGCGCCGCGGCATGGTTCAGCGGCCCGGCGCCGATCGCGTACACCATTACAGGGATGTTCTTCTCGCGCGCGAGCGAAACCTCGCGCAGGTACGTGCGCGCATCGGCGTCATACAGGATGCCGCCGCCGCCCAGGATCAGGAGATCGAGGCGCTCGACCTCGGGCAGCACCTCGGCGCGCGAGAGCTTGCGCACCGGGAC
>DATADT010000251.1:0-3607 GCA_036258355.1 Burkholderiales bacterium | reverse complement strand
ACACCGCCATCGGAATGCTCTGCGCCGTGCTGGTCCTGGGCCTCGCCGCCGGCTGCGAGCGCGAAGGCGCGGCCGAGAAAGCCGGGCGCGCGCTCGACAAAGCGGCAAAGGACGTGCGCGACGCGGTGAAGGGCAAGTAATTGACAGAAGCACTCGGTAGAATAACCAAATTAAATTTGATCTATTGAGCGCGCCGCCGTAGGCTCGTCCTCCCTACAGGAGGACTTCCATGAAAGCGCTCAAAGGCAGCAAGACCCACGACAACCTCAAGGCCGCGTTCGCCGGAGAATCGCAGGCGAACCGGCGTTATCTGTACTTCGCAGCGAAGGCCGACGTCGAAGGGCAAAACGACGTCTCCGCGCTCTTCCGCTCCACCGCCGAAGGAGAGACCGGCCATGCGCACGGCCACCTCGAGTATCTCGAGCAGGTAGGCGATCCGGCGACCAACCTGCCGATCGGCCGCACGCGCGAGAACCTGAAGGCCGCGGTGGCGGGCGAGACGCACGAGTACACCGACATGTACCCGGGCATGGCGAAGCAGGCGCGCGACGAAGGCTTCGGCGAGATCGCCGACTGGTTCGAGACGCTGGCGAAAGCCGAGCGCAGCCACGCCAACCGCTTCCAGAAGGCCCTGGATTCGCTGTCCGACTAATGAGAGAAGGCTCGCTCGAGGCTCCGACGCGGCATCGGCTCGCCTGGGATGGTCCCGAGTTCTGGGACCAGGCGAAGGCCGAGAAGGAGCTCGAGCGCATCTTCGACATCTGCCACGGCTGCCGCCGCTGCGTCAGCCTGTGCACCACCTTCCCGACGCTCTTCGATCTCGTCGACGAATCGCCGACGATGGAGGTCGACGGCGTGAAGAAAGACGATTACTGGAAGGTGGTCGACCAGTGCTACCTCTGCGATCTCTGCTACATGACGAAATGCCCCTACGTTCCGCCGCACGAGTGGAACGTGGATTTCCCGCACGTCATGCTGCGCGCGAAGGCGATCAAGTTCAGGAAGGGCGTCAAGTTCCGCGACCGCGTGCTCTCCTCCACGGATGCGCTCGGCAGGCTCGCCGCAATCCCCGTGGTGGCGCAGACCGCCAATGCGGCTAATCGGAACAAAGTAACCAGAGGAATTCTTCAATCCCTATTCGGCGTGCACAAGGAACGCGAGCTGCCGCCCTACGCGCCGAAGAAGTTCCGAAGCAGCGCCGCCCCCTCGGCCGCTTTCCCGGTGAAGGATGGCAAGAACACGCCGGGGAAGGTGGCGATCTTCGCCACCTGTTACGCCAACTACAACGAGCCCGTCATGGGGCACGACCTGCTCGCGATCCTCACCCACAACGAGATCCCGTACGTGATGGTCGAGCGCGAGGTTTGCTGCGGCATGCCGAAGTTCGAGCTGGGCGACCTCGCCGGAGTGGATGCGCTGAAGAAGCAGAACGTCCCGGTGCTCGCGCGCTACGCGCGCGAGGGCTACGCGATCCTCGCCCCTGTGCCGTCCTGCGCGCTGATGTTCAAGCAGGAGCTGCCGCTCATGTATCCGGATGACCCGGATACGATCGCGGTGCGCGACGCGATGTTCGACCCGTTCGAATACTTCGTGCTGCGGAAGAAGGACGGGCTGCTGAAAACCGCCTTCAGGCACGAGCTCGGCAAAGTCTCGTACCACATCCCCTGCCACTCGCGCGTGCAGAACATGGGCCAGAAAACGCGCGAGATGCTCGAGTCGATCCCCGGCACCCAGGTCACCACGGTCGAGCGCTGCTCCGGCCACGACGGCACCTGGGGCGTGAAGACCGAGTACTTCGAGAACTCGATGAAGATCGGCCGCCCCGTGTTCCGGCAGATGGCCGAGCCGGGGCCGCAGTACGTGAGCTCCGACTGCCCGATCGCCGCGCGCCATATCCTGCAGGGCATGGATGAAGCGGCGAAGGGCGTGGTCAAGGCCCACCCTCTCACCCTGCTACGCACCGCCTACGGCATCTAGCGTTTCTGCTAGTGACGGGCTGCGCGCCGCTCGCGCCGCTGCCCGCAGGTCATATCGGCTTCGGCGTCCTCGGCGATGCGCCCTACACCGAGTTCGAAGTCGAGCGGCTCGACCGGCTGATCGACGAAATGAACGCCCAGCCGCTGGAATTCGTGGTGCACGTCGGCGACATTGGCTCGAGCGCGCAGGCCTGCAGCGACGCCTGGCTCCTGGAGAGAAAGAAGCAGTTCGCCCGCATCCGCCACCGCTTCATCCTGCTGCCCGGCGACAACGAGTGGAGTAACTGCAAGGACCCGCTGGCGCGCCTGCGACGATGGCGCGAGATTTTCTGCGAGATACCTCGGGAATTCTGCGAGCACCAGCGCTGGGAGGCGGGCGGCTGGGTCTTCGTGGCGCTCAACGTGCCCGGCCACGACAACAACATGGGGCATCCCGAGCACAAGTTGCGCATGCGCACAGTGCTCTCGTCGCTCGAGGAGGCGGCTGCGGCTGCCGAGAAGCGCGCCGGGCTCGTAGTGCTGATGCAGGCGAATCCGTTCCTTACCTTTCCGCGCGACGGCTTCGGCAGTCTGAGGCAGAGCCTCGAGCGGCTAGCGGCGAAGTCCCCCGGCAAGGTGGTCCTGATCCACGGCGACACCCACCTCTACCGCGAGGACGAGCCGCTCCCCGGGCTCAGGCGCATCGAGGTATGGGGCTCGCCCATCGTGAGCTGGATCCGCGCGTCGGCCTCCCCGGGAGCACTCCACATAGACGGCGTGCGCTGAGGCTGCGCGGCGAGCGGCTCGCAGATCTACTCGAGCAACCGAGTCTGGCGGGCGAGCTGGGCGGCGATGCGGTCCAGAGCATCGCGGGAGTCTTCAGGGAAAAGGTCTCTGGCGTTCATGCAACCCATTCTCGGTCCACATTATTTCGGTTGCGTGACCGCCGCATCCGCGGCGTCATGACGACTAAGCTTACTAATCAGTCAGGTTCAACCGCAGATCCCTACACGCGGCAGCCGCGTCCTATTCCCTCCTCCTCCGCACCACGCTAAGGCCGCTATTGCATATGGTTATTGTGTAATATGTCACAAGGATAATGGGATAAGAAAGACTACGGTAGCCGGCATTGGGGTGCTGGTGAAAGGGAGCATGTAGATGGGCCGGTTCCGGTTTTCCTTCGCAGCGATCGTCGTGGCGCTCGCATTCAATTCGAGCGGCGTATTCGCGCAAGCTGCTTCCCAGAGCGCGTGCGATCCCGCGCCGGCGCGCGCGACTTCGGTGCAGGGCACCGTGGAGGTACGGCGGGTCGGCGACACGCAGTGGCGCGCGCTCAATCTGAACGACGCTCTGTGTCCGGGCGACCAGATCCGCGTGCAGGAGCGAAGCCGCGCGGATATCCAGCTCCTCGATCAATCGGTGCTGCGCCTCAACGCGAATTCCACGATCACCGTCGAGGCGCCGAAGGAGCGCACCACCGGCGTGGTCGACCTCGTGCGCGGCGCGGTGCACTTCTTCTCGCGCGGCCCGCGCAGCCTGGAAGTGAAGACACCCTACACCATCGCCGGCGTGCGCGGCACCGAGTTCTTCATCGACGTCGACACGCAGAGAGCGCAGATGATCGTGTACGAGGGCACCGTGGTCGCCGACAG
>DATADT010000250.1:0-4719 GCA_036258355.1 Burkholderiales bacterium | reverse complement strand
GACCGCGATGACGTGGATCACTTGCTCCTCCTCGAAAAAATCAACCCTGCCAGACGGCGTAGCCCTGCTCGCGCAGGGCGATCGCGAGCTCGACTTCCATCTCGCGCGCAGCATCGTAGGGCATCGGGTTCGCCCAGGCGTAGAGCTTGGGCAACAGGCGAAAGCCGAAGCGCTGCACGTAGCGGCTCGCGCGGATGCCCGCTTTGTGCTTGGCGAAGCGCTCCTCGGGCGTAAGCCCGGTGCAGCCGACATAGACGCAGGGCTTGGTGATGTCGTGCTCGGGGTTGGAGCGCCGGAAGCGGGCGAGGTTGTAGATCGCTGGGTCGAGCTCGATGACGTACACGTTGTGCCGGTATCTCTTCTTCTTCAAGACAGCGGCATTTAACCCCTAAATAAAAGGCCCCGCACTGAGGCGGGGCCTGGGTTGCCCGAACTCTCGGGCGGCGCCTAGCTGGGCGCATCTGCCTATCGCGGCCGTGATGCCGCGGACGAGCCCGCCGGGGCCAGGTATCCCGACAGGTGGCCGGGAATCCCATCGCTACTGCCCGTTACTACCATGGCGGCCCTGCTACGGGCTCGCCACTAATCTAGAGTTGTCGCACGAGCCAGTCAATCGCCATTCTGACTATGCTTGATCCATGTCAGACGGACCACGCGCCATTTCGCGGGACGAGATCAACGCGATGCCGATCCGGCGCTGGGAAGGCGAGGTGCGCGTGGTTGCCTCGCCCGAGGAGGCGGCAAGGGCGCTCGCCGAGATCCGCGACGAGACGGTGACCGGTTTCGATACCGAGACGCGCCCCGCCTTCAGGCCGGGCGAGAGCTATCCGCCGAGCCTCGCACAGTTCGCGACCGCGCGCGCGGTGTACCTCTTCCAGCTGCGAAGCCGCGAGGTCGTGGCGGCGGTGGCCGAAGTGCTCGCGGCCGAGCCGATCGTCAAGGCGGGAGTCGGGCTTGCCGACGATCTCAAAGCGTTAAAGAACGTCATGGACTTCGCCCAGAAATCGACCGTCGACCTCGGTGCGGCGGCCATGCGCCACGGCCTCAAGCAGACCGGGGTGCGCAGCCTCGCGGCAATTTTCCTTGGCATTCGCATACCTAAAGGGACCAAGACCTCGAACTGGGCGCGGCCGCGCCTCACGCACCAGCAGATCGCATACGCGGCGACCGACGCGTGGGCCTGTCGAGAGCTATACGTGCGGTTTCGCACTCTGGGATGGGTGTAGTTGGATTTATCGTTATGGCTCAAGACGACCCATGGAACCCGGGAGGGACACAGCCGTCATCTTCGCCGAGCTGATCGGCGCGGCGGAGCTTTACGCGCACGCGAAAGACGCGGCGGCCGCGCACGAGGCGATCGCGGCGTGCGCCGAGAAGCTGGCACAAGCGGCCGTCGTCACCCGGGCGCGCGTGGTGAAGCGAATTGGCGGCAGGCTCCTCCTCCTCGCCGACAGCGCGGATTCCGCGGCGCGCACCGCGGTCGCGCTGCAAGTCGCGGCGGGCGAGTTTCCAGCGGCGGTGAACGGCACCAAGCTCGGGCTCGGCGTCGGCTTCCACTTCGGCCCGGTGATCCAGAACGAGATCGATGTGTTCGGCGATACCGTCAACCTGGCGGCGCGCCTCGTCGAGCAGGCGGCGCGCGGCCAGATCCTGCTCGACGCGGACACCGCGGAGGGCGTCGACTCGCTCTACCGCCGCTCGATCAGGCGCCTTTACTCGGTGCAGCTCAAGGGGGTGCCGGAGGAGATCTCGCTCTGCGAGATCGTGTGGCGCGCGGACGAGCCCGCGACCTTCTATCCGTTCGACGCCGCCTCCGAGCCTTCGCGGGCGAAGCTCAAGCTCATGTACCGCGGCAACAAGCTCGTCCTGCGGCGCATCGTCGAGGCGGTCACCATCGGCCGCGACCCGGGCTGCAAGGTCGTGATCGAAGACGAGCACGCTTCGCGCCACCACTGCACCATCCAGCGGCGCTACAACCACTTCGTGCTCGCCGATAAAAGCACCAACGGCACCTTCGTCCAGGTCGAGGGCGAGGAAGAGATCATGCTTCAGCGCGACGAAATGACGCTGCGCAAGAAGGGCTGGATCTCGTTCGGGCAGCCGCGCAGCTCGGGCGGCGAGTCGCTCGAGTTCGTTTGCGACTGAATTCGGGATCGGACCCCGAGCGAAAGTTCGGGGTCGGACCCCAAACCTGCTGACCCCAAGCCGGGATGTGACCCCAACTTGTTGGCATTGCCGCGCCGCCGCGCGCGCCTGGCGTGATGCAGTGCCACGACTCCGGCGACAAACACTGCAAGACTGGCTCCAGCAAATAGGGGGAATCGCAGGGGGCCATCAGTGGAGCTATCGAGAACGATCGCGGGGGTGGCTGTCGTTCTGGGAGTGATCCTCGCCGCGGGCTACGCGCAGGGAGAATCGGGCCAGCCCGCCGCGCCGAAGACGGTGACGGTGCAGGAGCGACTCGAGGCGCGCGAAGCGCAGCGCCGGGCCGCGGTCGAGGAGCAGCAGCGCAGGAAAGACGCCTACGCGCGGGCGTGCGGCAAGCCGATCAAATCCGAAACCGAGCTGGATCAGTGCCGCGCGGCGTACAAGCGGCTGGAGATCGACAAGCATTGAGCACGGATCCGGGGTCGAGAAAGGCTTCGACCCCAGTCGGCCCCCTGGCGGCGCGCAGAAAATTACGCGCGCCGTCTTTTTTTTCTGGGTCCAAACATACAAGACGTCGAGCGATCTATCGCGCCGCGTGAGCGGCCAGTACGTCGGCGACGCAGGCGGTGAGGCGCTTGGCGTAGTCCAGGTGCAGGAACTCGTTGGGGCCGTGGGCGTTGGACTGCGGGCCGAGCACGCCGGTGATGAGGAACTGAGCCTGCGGATACTTCGCGCCGAGCATCCCCATGAAGGGGATCGTGCCGCCCTCGCCCATCCACATCGCGCCCTTTCCGTAATGCTTCATCGACGCCGCTTCGACAGCGCCGGATAACCACGTCGAGGTCTCGGGGGCGTGCCACCCGGTTGCGCAATGGCCGGCGTTGAAGCTGACGCGCGCGCCGTAGGGCGGATCGGCCTCGAGGATCGCCTTGAGCTGGCGCGCGGTGCTCTCCGCGTTCACCGTCGGCGGCAGACGAAGGGAAAGGACAAGCTCGGTCCCGGGCCTGAGCACGTTGCCGGCGCTCGCAGGCGGCGGCAGGCCGTCGGCACCGGTGACGCCGAGGAACGGCCGCCAGGTACGGTTGAGCACGAGATCCGCCAGATCGGCCTGCATCGGCTGCATGCCGGGGACGAAGGGAAACTTGCGCCAGAGCTCTTCGCCGAGCACTTCGGCGGCGCGCTTCGCCTGCGCGGCGCGCTCGGGCGGAATCTGGGCGTGGAAGGCCGAGTGCTTGACGATGCCCGTGTCAGCGGCGTCGATGCGCTCGAGGAGCACGCGCGCGATCCGGAAGCTCGAGGCGACCACGCCGCTCGCGTCGCCGGAGTGCACGCCCTCGGTCAGCACCTCGACCGTGAGCACGCCGTTGATAAGACCCCGCAGCGAGGTCGTGCCCCAGAGCTGCTCGTAGTTGCCGCAGCCGGAATCGAGGCCGATGACCAGATCCGGAACACCAATCCGGGGCTCCAATGCATTCAAATAAGCGGGAAGATCGTAGCTGCCGCTCTCCTCGCAGCATTCGATAAGGATTACGACGCGCGCATGCGGCCGCTTTTCCTCGTGCAGCGCGCGCAGCGCGGCGAGCGAGGAGAACACCGCGTAGCCGTCGTCCGCCCCGCCGCGGCCGTAGAGCTTGCCCTCGGCGATGCGCGGCATCCACGGCCCGTAGCCTTCGCGCCAGCCCACCATTTCGGGCTGCTTGTCGAGGTGGCCGTACATAAGCACGGTCTTGGCGGAGCTCGTCTGGAACGCCGGCACCTCGATCAAGAGCACCGGCGTGCGGCCCTCGAGCCGCACCACCTCGAGCTTCATTCCCGCCACCGCGTTCTTGCGGCACCACCCGGCGGCGAGCTCGACCGCGGCGTCGATATACCCGTTCTTGCTCCAGGCCTTGTCGAAATGCGGCGACTTGGCCGGGATGCGGATGTAGTCGACGAGAGCGGGGACGATCGCGTCGTCCCAGAACTGGCTGATCTTCATGGGCTCCAATCTATATGCAAAAAGCGACCGCCGTGCTTGTCGCCCTGACGGCGTGGGGCGCGCCGTGCGCCGCGCACAGGGGTGGGATCGACAACGAATTCAACCCGCTGTGGCCCTGAAATCGAGAAGCGTTCACGTACGGAAAGACGTCTTCCGAAGCAGCAGCAAAGTCACGGTCAGTATCAGAGCCAGGGCGATGAGCACGGCGTCGAAGTAGTCGGAGAGAATCCATTGCGTGCGCTCGGCGATGGTGGGCTCGACCACGACGCCCTTCGGAAAGCGCACGACGATCACGACGCCGTCGTGCGAGCGGAACGCGGTGCGGCCGTCGCGAACGAAGACCTGAGCGTCGCCGCCGCTCGCCTCGGCCCTGATCTGCCGCGCGGGCACGCTCTCCGGAAGGACGACTTCCGCGGTGATGCGCTCCGCGCCCTTCAGGTTCCAGTGCAGCGCGTCGTGGTCGGCGAGGAACGCGATGCGCCGGCTCGCGCGGTACGCGGTCTGGCGCGTCTGCCGGCCTTCCGGCGCCACCACCGTCATGCGCTCGGTTATGGTGAGCTCGCCGCTCTTAGCGACGCGGATCTCGGTGTGCA
>DATADT010000249.1:0-9795 GCA_036258355.1 Burkholderiales bacterium | reverse complement strand
ATGCGCTTCGCGAGGCGCTGCGCAAGGATGCCGAGCAGCGCGTCGGAGAAGTTGAACGGGTCCATGCCCATGTCGAGCAGGCGGGTGATCGATTCCGGCGCCGAGTTGGTGTGCAGCGTGGCGAAAACCAGGTGACCGGTGAGCGAGGCCTCGATGCCGGTGCCGGTGGTCTCCTTGTCGCGCATCTCGCCGACCATGATGATGTCCGGGTCGGCGCGCAGGAACGCCTTCATGACCGCGGCGAAGTCGAGGCCGGCCTTCTTGTTCACCTGGACCTGGCGCAAGCCCTTCTGCGTAATCTCGACCGGGTCTTCCGCGGTCCAGATCTTGGTGTCGGGGGTATTGAGGAACTTGAGCACCGAATGCAAGGTCGTCGTTTTACCGGAGCCGGTCGGGCCGCAGCAGAAGAACAGCCCATAGGGCTTGGACACCGTGCTCTTCAGCTGCTCGAGGTTGCGGTCGGTAAAGCCCATCTTGTCGAGCGGGATCGGCTCGCCCGTGGCGAGGATCCGCATCACGATGTCCTCGACGCCGCCGGCGGTCGGGATCGTCGCCACGCGCAGCTCGATGTCGAGCGGGCCGAACTTCTTGAACTTGATCTTGCCGTCCTGGGGCTTGCGCTTCTCCGAGATGTCGAGGTCGCACATGATCTTGAGGCGCGCCGCGATCGCCGCGCGGTAGCTCGACGGCACCTCGATGTAGGGCCCGAGCGAGCCGTCCTTGCGGAAGCGGATCTCGGTCTTGGCCTTGCCCGGGTAGGGCTCGATGTGGATGTCCGAGGCGCCCTGGTTGTAGGCGTCCACGATCACCTTGTTCACCAGCTTGACGAGCTCGTTGTCCGCCGCGGCCGAAGCCTCGTCGGAGGTGCTTTCGAGCGCGTCGCCGTCCTCGCCCATCGCGCCGAGCAGGTCCTCGACGTTGCCGAGGTCGGTCATCGACAGCTCGGCGCCGTAGAAGTGGTTCACCGTCTCCTTGAAGTCCTTCTGCGTCGTGACCTTGTAGACGATGCGCGCCTTCGGGAACACGTTGGAGGCGATGCGCGAGGAGCGGATGCGCTCGGGGTCGAGGCACAGCACGACCAGGCCTTCCTTGGTGTCGTCGATCGGCACCCACTGGTTCGCCTCGACGTACTCGCGCTTCAGGTTCTTCAAGAGTTCAGCCGGTTTCACCCGGTCCGGCTTGAACGGCTCGTACGGCACGCCGAAGAATTTGGATAGCGCGGTGCCGATCGCCGGAATCTTGACCTGGAACTCCTCGATCAGCACCTGCTCGATGTCGATCGCCTTCTTGCGCGCCTGGCGTGCGGCGAGCTCGAACTCGCCCGCCGACAGCACGGCGTCGGCGATCAGGTAGTCGTACTTGGTCTTGGCGACCTGCGGCTTCTGGCGCTGCTTGAACGCGATGGCGAGCGTCTGCGCGAGCTCGCTTACGCCTTCCTCGGCCAGCCCGCCGAAGGGTACCCCGGCCTTGTTGTTGATGATCTGGATCACGCCGATCAGCTCGTTCGAGCCGGCCTCGACGATCGGTGCGACCAGCATCTGCTTGGTCCGGTAGCCCGTGCGCCTGTCGACCTCCTGCAGGAAGCGCAGGTTCGGGTTCAGGGCGCGCAGCTCGTTTTCATCGTACACGTCCTTGAGGTTGGCGGTCCTTTTTGCGAGCGCCACATAGCCGGCGATCGAATGCTCGGCGATCGGCAGCTTCAGGTCCTTGAACGAATTGAGGCCGGTCTTCACCTTGGAGACGATCGACTGCTTGTCCTCGCCCACCGAGTAGATCGTCAGGCGGTCGGCGTTGAAGAGCGCGCAGATATCCGCGCTCACCTCGAGCATGATCTCGTCGATATTCGCGGTGGCGTGAATCTTGTTCGTTACCGCCTGCAGCTGCTTCTGGAACGCAAGCCGCGCGCCGACGTCGGTGGGCGCGCTCGCGTGCGAGCTCAGGACTGCGCTCATCGGTTACCCTCCCTGCGCTTTCTTTTCGCTAGGATACCTGATTCTCAATGCTTTTCCGGCTTTTCCACACCCTTTAACCCCCCCTCCAGCAGCCAGACCTTGAAGCCTCTCTGTGCAAAAAGAAACGCCGCCGCGGCGCTGCGCCGCCCGCTCTGGCAATACGCGATGTATTCCTTTGTGCGGTCGAGCACAGCGAACATGTTGCGTACTTCCGCAAGCGGCACGTTGATCGCTCCCGGCAACTTGTCGTACTGGTACTCCGAGGGATAGCGCACGTCGAGCCAGAGCGCTCCTCTGCGCACTTTTGCCGACGCCTCCTCGAAGCCGATCCGCCGCAGCAGCGGCTCGCGCAGGAGCTCGTTGAAGTGTGTGCAGTTCAGGCGCAAGAGCTGGCCGTCGGTGAGCGCGGTGACCGTGGCGTTGCGCTTCGCCTCGGAGACGAGGGCTTCCTCGCCGAACGCATCGCCGGCCCTGAGCTCGGCGAGCACCACATCGGCGCCGCCAACCAGGCGCCCGACCTGGAAGCGGCCCGATTCGATGACGTAGTAGTAGTCGCCTTCGTCGCCCTCGCGGATCACGACCTCGCCGCGCGCCGCGCCTACGCGCTCGAAGCGCCGCAGGAGCTCGTCGATGTGCGCCGGCGGCAGCTGTGCGAATACGCCGGCGCATAGCGTCGAGAGCGAGAACGAGCCGCTCGCCACCGCGTCGCCCCCGCGTCCCGCGGCCACCTGGTCCCAAGTGGCGAGGACATCGAGCATGTCGTCGTCGATCACGAGCAGGTCGACGTCGGTGATCGCGCGCGCGCGCGCAACGTCCTCCTTGCGCCGGTTGAGCGCCTGGCGGGTCTCGTCGCTGCCGCCTACCACGACCAGCGTGCCGCCGGCCTCGAAGCCGAGCAGCACTTCGCCGGCGAGCAGGAAGAGCGACGGCCCCGGCCGCGCGCGCCCGGCGAGGAGATCGGCGCCGCGCGCCGCGCGCTCGATCAGCGTCGCCTCGGCGAGCTCGGCGAGGCGCTCGCGCGAGAGCCCCGCGAGCGGCACCAGCATGGCAAGCTGCTCGCGCGTGGGCCGCAGCGACGCGCTCATCGTCCGGAGGCTAGAACTCCAGCACCAGGTTGTTCTGCAGCATGCGCGGGCGGAAGTCCCCCGCGCACTCCTCGATCTCGAGCATGGTGGGCTCGATCTCGCCGGGCTTGAGGTGGGTGATGTAGATCTCCGGATTACGCTCGAGCTTGGCGAGCTCCTCGGCGAGCGTCGCCGGGCAAAGGTGGCGCGAGATTTCGGCGAGCTGGCGCTCCTTGTTGGAGAACGCGGTCTCGATGATCAGGAACTTCAGGTTGGCGATGCGGTTGACAATGCGCCAGAGCGCGTCGTTCGGCCCGGTGTCGCCGGTGAACACCAGGCTCGCTGCGCCGCTGTCAAGGTGGTAGCCCACCGCGGGCACGGTATGGCGCGCCGGGATCGGCGTGATGGTGCGTCCGCCGAGCGTCACCGCGCTCCCCACCTCGATCTCGAGATAGCGCATGAAGGGCGCCTCGGGGCTCGGGATCTCGGTGAAGTCCGGCCAGATCGCCCAGTTGAAGAGATGGTTCTTGAGGATCTCGATGGTCGCGCGTGTCGCGTACACGTTGAGCGGCCGCGAGCGCATGCCGCCGACGGTGTCGACGAGGAACGGGATCGACGTGACGTGGTCGAGGTGCGAATGCGTGATGAAGATGTGGTCGATCTGCGAGAGCTCCGCGAGCGTCAGGTCGCCCACCCCGGTGCCGGCGTCGATCAAAATGTCGCTGTCGAGCAGAAACGATGTCGTGCGCAGGTGGCGCCCGCCGATCCCCCCCGAACAGCCGAGCACGCGCAGACGCATGCGCCGGGCCTTCTCCTACTTTTCGTCGAACGCCGTCACGCCGTCCCACTCCGGCGGCAACGGCGCGCGCCGCAGCTCCTCGAGCCGGGCAAGGTAGGTGGCGTAGGGCCCGCAGCCGGGCCGCATGCGAGCAAGCTCGCGCAGGATCATTTCGGCTTCGTTCCAACGCCGGGCGCGATAGTGGCCGAGCGCCTGCTCCCACAGGCGCAGCTCCACTTCGTCCCCTGCCGAATCCAGAGGCTCATAGATGGTGAGGGCCTCCTCCTTCCCCTTGACCCGGATGCGGTCGATTTCCTTGAATACCACATCTTTGACCCGGCTGCGCGTCGCCTCGCCTACCAGGACGCCGACTCCGTAAGTTTTTGTTCGACCTTCCAGGCGCGACGCCACGTTCACCGCATCTCCCATGGCGGTATAGGCGCGGCGCACGCGCGATCCCATGTCGCCAACGCGGACGTTGCCGGTATTGACCCCGACGCCGATCGACAGCCGCGGCCAGCCGCGCGCGGCGAGCTTGGCGTTCAGGGTCGCGCACTCGCGCTGCATTTCGAGCGCGGCGAGGACCGCGTTGCGCGCGTGGTCCGGATCCTCGACCGGTGCGCCCCAGAACGCCATGATCGAGTCGCCGATGTACTTGTCGAGCGTGCCGCGGTAGCGGTTGCGGATGATGGTGCTCATCTCGGTGAGATACTCGTTGATGTACTCGCGCAACTCCTCGGGCCCGAGCGCCTCGGAGATGCTGGTGAAGTCGCGCACGTCCGAGAAGAGGATCGTGAGCTCGGCGCTCCTTGGCTCCATGGTGTAGCGGTGCGGGTCGCGCGCCATCTGGTCCACCAGCTCCGGCGGGACGTACTCGCCGAAGCGGCCGGCGAGCAGGCGCTTGGAGCGCGACTCGACGAAGTAGCCGTACGCCATGTTCATGGTGTAGATGGCTGCGGCGACCAGGAGCGAGGAGGCTAGCGGCAGCACCATCCCGCCGTGCCAGGACGCCACGTTGAGGGCGACCATGAGCCCGATGCCGGCCGCGGTCGCCGCCGTCGCCCAGACCGCCGACAGCCTAGGAATGAGCACCGCCAGGACGAACCCCCCGACCAGCAAAAAAAAGATCTCGGCGCCCGCCGTATACCAGGGCCGATGCTTGATCTCGTTGTCCAGGATGCCGACGATGAGGCTGGCATGGACCTCGACGCCGGGGAAGGCGGGATCGACCGGCGTCGCGCGCAGGTCCTGCAGTGCCGGCGCGGTGGTGCCGACGAGCGCGATCCTGCCCTTCAGCATCTCGGGCTCGATGCGCCCACGCAGCACGTCGGCGAGCGAGACGTACGCGAAGCTGAACTTCCTGCCCCGGTAGGGGATCAGCGCGGACGCGGTCTCGTCCACCGGCACCTTGATGCCGCCGACGTCCAGCCATTCGAGGTCCTGCGGGCGATCCTTCGGGAAGCCGGGCGCCACGGTCGGCAGTTCTCCGGTGCCGCGCGCCAGCAGCGCGCGCACCATGGCGAGCGACAGCGCCTCGTAGTACTCGCCGTCGAACTCGGCGAGCAGCGGCACGCGGCGGGAGATGCCATCGAAATCCGGCGCAGGGTTGAAGTGGCCGGCGCCAGCGGCGTTGCGCAGGTACACCGGCAGGTTGCCGGTGTAGCCGACCCACTGGGGAAAGAACACATTGGCTCCCGCGAATGTGCCGCGCGGCAGTACCGGGGCCGGCAGTGCGTTCACGCGCACTGCGCGCTCCTCGCTGTTGAAATAGTAGCCGAGCACCACCGGCCGGCCTTTCAGGCTTTCGGCGAAGCGGGCATCGAAGTCCAGCCGCGGCCGCAGGCGCGCGTAGGCATTCTGGAACTCGGGATCTCCTTTCAGCTCCTCGCGCGCGAGCGCATCGAGGACGTCGATTCCCGAGCTCGGGTCGGGCTCGGCCCAGACGACGTCGAATCCCACCAGCGCGAGGCCGTAGTGGTCGAAGAGCTTGTCGTTCAGCTCGGCCATCACGCTGCGGCTCCACGGCCAGCGCCCGATCTCGGCCAAGCTCTTCTCGTCGATGTCGAGGATGACGATGCGTTCGTCGCGCGCGCTCGCCATCGTCATGCGCACGCGCGAGTCGTAGAGCAGGTTCTCGAGCTGCGTCAGAAAGCGCAGCCGGCCGTCCGCCGTGGGATACCAATGAGCGGCGTGGCCGATCAGGAGAAGCGTGATCGCGAGGCCGAGCGCGACCCTCAGAACTCAGGCCTTCAGGAAGAACTCCATCTTGACGCCGGCGAGCTCGATGACGTCATGGTCCTTCAGCGAGTGCGGCGCCGCGCCGATCGCCTGCCCGTTCACCGTCGGGCGGTTGGCACCTTCGACGTGCGTGATGAAATAGCCCTGCGGGCGGCGCGTCAGCACGGCGACCTGCACGCCCGGCTTGCCGAGCGTGGTGAGCGGCTTGGTGAGCTCGAGCTCCTTGCCCGCGTTCGCGCCGGAGAGCAGCTGGATGGCGCCGAGCGGCTGGCCCGCCGGCTTGGCCGCCGGCGCCGCGGCCGCGGCCGCCGCCGCTACAGCGGCGGGCGCGGGAGCGGGCGTCGGAGCCGGCGCGGCAGCGGGCGCGACGGCGGCAGCCGCCATTGTGGCCGTGGTGTCTTTGGCAACAGCCGGCATGGCAAGGGGCGTGGCGCCCGGCGGTACCTCCGGCGCCTTAGGCGCGGGCTTCACCGGCTCCTTGTCCGCGATCCCCGCAGCCGCGGCGCTCGCCGCCGCCTGCTGCACCGCTGCGGCGCGCTGCGCCACGGCGGCCTGCGCGCCGACGGCCGCAGTGGCCGCGGCGACCGTCGGCTTCGGCGTCGGCCGCAGCACCATGGTCTTCTCGAAATCCGCTTTGTCGCCCGCCGGCACGGGCGCGGCGTCGCCGATGAACTTGAGCTTGTACTTGCCCAGCTCGATGACGTCGTTGTTCTGCAGGAAGTGCTTCTTGATCGGGTTGCCGTTCACCACCGTTCCATTGGTGCTGCCGAGATCCTCGAGGAACGAATCGTTCAGGATGGTGACGATCACCGCGTGCTCGCCGCTCACCGCCAGGTTGTCGATCTGGATGTCGTTGTGCGGCTTGCGGCCGATGGTGGTGCGCTCCTTCGTCAAGGGGATCTCCTTGAGAACGAGCCCATCCATGCTGAGTATCAGTTTCGCCATAGCGCGTCCCGGGGGGTTATTTTAGCCAGCCGAACACCTTGGCCATGACGCCGCGGGGGCCGGGGTATTCCCGTAGAACGCGGACCAGTATAACCGAAACGTTATCCCGCCCCCCGTTGTCGTTGGCCATCTGCACCAGCTGCTGCGCGGCGAGCTTGAGATTGCCGCCCAGGGTCTGCAGCGTCATGCCGATGACCTCGTCGTCAACCATGTCACACAGGCCGTCGGAGCACAGCAGGTAGATGTCGCCCGCTTTGGTGGGGTACTCGTGCATCTCGGGCTCGACGATCGGGTCGATGCCGAGCGCCTTGGTGACGAGGTTCTTATGCTGCGCCTTCTTCGCCTGCTCGGGAGTGATGATCCCGGAATCGATCTGCTCCTGCAGCAGCGAGTGGTCGCGCGTCACTTGGCTGAAGTTGCCATCGCGCAGCATGTAGAGCCGCGAGTCGCCGAGGTGCGCGACCAGCATGCGATTGTCGTAGAACAGGCACACGAGGAGCGTGGTGCCCATGCCGGCGTACTGCGGCTGGCCCTGCGCCGCCTGGTAGATGGAGCTGTTCGCCTTGAGGACCTGCTCGCGCACGAGCCGCGCGGCGATCTCTTCGCTCGTCCGGCTGTCGACGTCGTAGGGCTTGGCGTTGGCGAGGATCTGGCGCATCTCGGTAACGATCACCGTGGTCGCCATGCCGCTCGCCACTTCCCCGGCGTTGTAGCCGCCCATGCCGTCGGCGAGCACCACCAGCCCGTTGACCGGATCGGCGGCGATCGAGTCCTCGTTGTGCGAGCGCACCATGCCCGGGTCGGTGCACGTCGCGATCTCGAGGCTCTGGCTGAGATCCATCAGTTCGAAGCAGCCATCTCGAGCCAAACCAGGTTCAAAGACCGCCCCCTCCCGCTTGTTCCGGCCGCATTGTTGCAGCCCAATGCTAGGAGAGTCAACGATTTAGCTAATTCATCTACGCCAGAATCTGCCCCGCCTTGATGGCCCCCGCGCCAAGCAATTCAGCCGCCGCGACCTTCTTGCCGTCGCCCAGCTTCGCGCGCACGACCTCGATGCGTCCGCCCTGCGACGTCACTTGAAAAGATTTGTCTGTGACCTCGACCACTTCGCCGATCTTGCCCTTCACCGCACCGAAAGTGCGCACCGCGTGCTTGCGCGCGTCGAGGATCTGCAGCTCCTTTCCGTCGAGCGTGCACCAGGCGCCCGGCGCCGGATTGCAGCCGCGGATCAGGTTGTAGACGAAGTCGACGTGATTCGCCCAGTTGATGCGGGCCTCCTGCTTGCGGCACCAGCCCTCGTAGGTGGCTTTGGACTCGTCTTGCACGCTCTCCCGGTGCTTGTTCTTGATGGCCAAGTCTGCTGCCTCGAGCATCGCCTGGACCCCCATCGGGAACAGGCGGTCGAAATACACCGTGCCGAGCGTGTCATCGGGGCCGATCGGCGTCTCCTTCTGCAGGATGACCGGACCCTCGTCGAGCCCGTCGGTTGGCCGGAAGATCGTGAGGCCGGTCTTGGTGTCGCCGCGAATGATCGGCCAATTGATCGACGACGGACCGCGGTAGCGCGGCAAGAGCGATGGGTGGTACTGGATCGTGCCGCGCTTGGGGATGTTCACGAAATCCTGCGGCGCGAACTGCAGCACGAACGCCATGATGCCCAGCTCGACGTTGAGATCCCTCAGCGCGGTTTTCGCCTCGTCGCTCTTCAGGGAAGCGAATTGAAAGACCCGCACCCCTTTCTCCTGCGCCGCGACCTTGAGGGCATCGGGCCGGCTCCCCGGCTTTTCGGGCGCGCAGAACACGCCCGCGACCTCGTCCTTGCGCGCGAGAAACGCCTCGAGCACCGCTTTGCCGAAGTCCTGCTGACCGATGATCGCGATCTTCATGCCGCTTTCTTGGGCGGGGCGGAGAATGCGCCCGCCTGCTTCAGCGCCTTGATCTTCGCCTCGTCGTAGCCGAGCACGTCCTGCAACACCTGGTCAGTGTGCTCTCCGAGCAGCGGCGAGCGCTCGATCCTCGGAGGCGAGGCGGACAGCTTGATCGGCATGCCGACATTGAACCATTTGCCGCGCTGCGGATGGTCGAGCTCTACCCACATCTGGCGGCCGCGCACGTGCTCGTCGTTGGCGAGATCCGCCGTCCCCATGATCGGGCCGCAGGGCACGTCGAGGTCGTTCAGCATCGCCATCAGCTCGCGCTTGGTGTAGCCGGCGGCGAACTCATTGAGCTTCTTCCACATCTCGCTCTGGTTCTTGCGCCGCTCGCCGATCTTCGCAAAGCGCGGGTCCTTGGCGAACTTCTCGCCGCCGACGCGGTTGGCGAGCGCCTCCCACACCACTTCCTGCACCACCACGTAGATCCAGTCGTTGGAACCGAGGGGCTTGCAGTGGATGGCGTTGCCAAGCTGGCCGCCGCCCGAGTCGTTGCCGGCGCGAGGCACGTCGCCCATCCCCTGCTGGGTGGGCACTGAGTATTCGGACAAGCCGCCCCGGGTGAGCCGCTGGTGATCGCGGAACTTCACGCGGCACAGGTTCATCACGCCGTCCATCATCGCCACCTCGACGTACTGTCCCTCTCCGGTGCGGTTGCGCTGGTGCAGGGCGGCGAGAATGCCGATCACCATGTGCAGGCCGGTCCCGGTGTCGCCGATCTGCGCGCCCGTGACGAACGGCGGGCCGTCGGGCAGGCCGGTGGTGCTCATCGCGCCGCCCATCGCCTGCGCCACGTTCTCGTAGGCCTTGAAGTCGGCGTACGGCCCGGTCGAGCCGAAGCCCTTGATCGACGCCATGACGATGCGCGGGTTGATCTTGTGCACCTT
>DATADT010000248.1:0-5546 GCA_036258355.1 Burkholderiales bacterium | reverse complement strand
AGCTTGCCGAGCATGTTCTCGACCATTTGGCGCGTGCCGAAAGGCTTGCCGCAGCGCACGCAGTTGAAGGGCTCGGCCTCGTTGAGGGTAACCGGGTCTTTGGCTTTTTTCCCAAGCAACAACCTGGGGATCAGCGCTATCGCGTTCTCGGGGCAGGTGTTCACGCACAGCCCGCACTGCACGCAGTTGCGCTCGATGAAGCGCAGCGCCGGCGTCTCGGTGGCGTCGATCAGCGCGGACTCGGGGCAGGCCCCAATGCAGGCCTTGCACAGCGTGCAGGTCTGCTTGTTGACGGTAAGAGTGCCGAAGGGAGCACCCGCGGGAAGCGGAATGGTTCTCTCCTCCTGGCGGGCGAGATGGTCCAGCACGAAGTCGAGCGTCGTGCGTTTCTCCGGCGACAGGTTGAACGTCGCCGGCTTCGCCACCGTCTCCGCGGGCTCAAGTCTCCAGAGCTCGGAGGGGTGTTCAGCGAAGACGAAATGCCGGCCGGCGTATCCGAGCGCGCTGACGATGGCCTGGGCGTAGCCCACCTGCCGCTTCAGGGCCTCCACGTAACTCGGGGCGGTCTTCTCAGTAATCAAGATCGATACCTGGGACGCTCCGTAGGCCATCGCGCCGAGCATTAGGTCGATGCCGACCGATGCGATGTGGAACATCTCCATCGGGATCACGCGCGCGGGGAGGCCCTTCGCTTTGCGGCCGTACGACAAAAGGTCATTCCTGCCTACACCATCATGGAAAAGAACGCAGGCATCCTTGCCGCCTGCATCGCGGTAGGTGGCCAGCGCGGCCTTCAGGCGCAGGCCGAGGTCGGGCACCTTCGGATAGCTGTAGGTCATCGCACCCGACGGGCACACGGTGGCGCAGCCGCCGCAGCCCGCGCAGAGATGCGGCTCGACCTTCACATGGTCGCCGTCGGGGCGGATCGCACCCGTGGAGCAGACGTCGATGCACGCGTTGCAGCCTTGCTTGCCCGAGCGGGAATGGGCGCAGATGCGCGCGTTGTAGGAGAAGAACTTCGGCTTCTCGAACTCCCCGACCAGGCCGGCGAGCTTCTGCGCCGCGAGCGCCTGCTCGAGCGGATCGTCGCCCGGGGCGAAGTAGCCCTGCGGCAGCTCGTGCGTCCTGATGAGCGGCTCGCGGGACAGGTCGAGCACGAGGTCGAACGCTTCCTTGCGCAGAACATCACTGCGCGAGAAATCGACCGCGCCGATGTCGCCGCATGCTGCTACGCACTTGCGGTGGCTCTTGCATTTCGCAAGATCGACCTGGTAGTCGAAGCCGATCGCCTGCTCCGGGCACGCGCGCACGCAGGCGTTGCAACGCGTGCAGAGCTCGAGGTCGATGGGGTTTTCTTGATGCCATTCCACCTCGAAGGCGCCCAGCCAGCCGCTCACCCGCACCGGCTTCCCCGACCAGGTGGGGTACTTCCGCTCGAAAGGCAGCTCGCCGCCTCCTGCCGTGAGCAGCACCGACACTTCGAGCTGTCCCGCGAGCCGCTCGGCCCAGTCGAGCGCCGCTTCGGCCGGTCCGATGACGAGCACCTGCCCCTGCGACTTGAACCCCACCGCCGGCGCGGGCTCGGGCTCGGGAAGCGCCGCCATCGCGAGCAGCGCGGCGATCTTCGGCGTCGATTTCTCCGTGGACCACCCGGCCAGCTCGCGGATGTTCACGAACTTGATCGGCTTTTCGGAAATCTCGGAGAACAGCACCGCCTCCTGGGTGCAGGCGACGATCACGTCGTCGTCTGCCGCCTTCACCGCCGCCTGGAAAGCGCCCGCGTCGCTGCGGCAGAGCTGGTGATGAACCTGAAGCGGCTCGCCCGCCTTGAGCGCCGCGGCGAGCGCCTTGGCGTCGAGCGGCACCGTGCGGTTGCAGCTGCAGACCTTAAGCGTCTTTCCTTCCAGGCTCATCCGCTTGGGGTTTTTCCTCGGAAGCCACCGGCTGCTTCGCCTCTTCTTCCTGTCCCTTCGCCTCTACTTCCTTTCTTTCGTCGAAGAGAAGGCGCTTCGCCTGGTTGAGCGCGGCGAGCATCTCCTCCGGGATCGGCTCGCCGCCGGTCCAGTCGCCGGAATACGCCTCGAACGGATCGGCGACGTTGAAATGCGGATCGCTGAAGAGCTTCTTCAGCGCCGCGCGCCGCAGCGCGTCTTCGACTTTCGGATGCATGAACCCGGTGAAGTCGGACTCGGGCGTAAGCTTTTCGACCGGGGGCAGCGCCGGCGCCGGCTCTTCCTCCTTCTGCTCCGCAGGAAGTTCCTTCTGCTCCTTCTTCAGCCGCGACCACCGGTCGAGAAAGGCTTCCTTTTTTTCCTCCGCCACGCTAGACCCTGTCCTTGGGATGCTGGAACGAGCGCGGCTTGATGCGCTTCTTGGGCTGCGGGCGGTAATTCTTCTCCACGTAGTCGCCCACCCACGCGAAGATGTCCGCGGGCATGGCGACGCCGTCCACCGAATGCCCGCCGTCCAGCCAACGCCCGCCTTCTTCCGAGCTGACCGTAACGTCGAGCGGCAGCGCCTTGTCGTCTTCCATGCGCCACAGCACGAAGACCCGCGGTTGCGGCGCCGAGACATTAAGGTAATAGCCCTCGGTTTCGTCCTTGTGCAGCACGAGCCTGAAGCCGGGGTGTAGCCACTGCGCGAGCGCGCCGTCCTCGCGCAGTAGCCGCGCCTCGCCGCCGGGGTCGGGGACCACGCCGTGCGGCTCCCAGATGCAATCGACCCAGCGGCTTTGCGCAGGCCTGCGCTGCATCACCACAGCGACCGGATAAGCGGGTTTCTCCACGGCCGAACTATACGCGCTCTATAATGAATCTCCGAGCGAAAAACCCTTGATGAAGAAGGTCATTTCCATCCGCTCCGGGCCCGGCCCGGCAAAGCCTTTCGAGGGACCGAACCTCGCGGACGCGCGCGGCCGCGCGATGCGCGACCTGCGCATCTCGGTCACCGACCGCTGCAACTTCCGCTGTACGTACTGCATGCCGCGCGAGGTGTTCGATTCGAGCTACCGCTTCCTGCCGCACGAGGCGATCCTCACCTTCGAGGAAATCGCGCGCCTCGCGCGCATCTTCGTCGGGCTGGGCGTGCAGAAAATCCGCCTCACGGGCGGCGAGCCGTTGGTGCGGCGCGACGTCCGTCGGCTGGTGGAATTGCTGAAGGAATTGGAAGTCGAATTGACCCTCACCACAAACGGCTCGCTACTCGCGAAGCACGCGCACGCCCTGAAGACGGCCGGGCTCGACCGCGTCACCGTCAGCCTCGACTCGCTCGACGACGCCACCTTCCGCGCGATGAACGACGCCGACTTTCCGGTGGCACGGGTGCTCGAAGGCATCGAGGCGGCCGCCGACGCGGGCTTCGGACCGATCAAGATCAACATGGTGGTCAAGCGCGGGGTCAACGACGACGGCATCGTGGCGATGGCCGAGCGCTGGCGCGGCACGGGGCACATCATGCGCTTCATCGAATACATGGACGTCGGCAGCACCAACGGCTGGCGCATGGACGAGGTCGTGCCCTCGGCCGAGGTCGTCGAGCGCATCTCGCGGCGCTGGCCGCTCGAGCCGATCGACCCGAACTATCCCGGCGAGGTCGCCGAGCGCTGGCGCTATGCCGACGGCGCCGGCGAGATCGGCGTCATCTCCTCGGTAACGCGCGCCTTCTGCTCGAGCTGCACGCGCATGCGCCTGTCGACCGAGGGCGGGCTCTACACCTGCCTGTTCGCCCATTCCGGCCACGACCTCAAGCGCCTGCTGCGCGGGGGCGCGTCCGACGAAGCGCTGCGCAACGAAATCGCGGCGGTCTGGCAGCGGCGTGCCGACCGGTACTCGGAGATCAGGACCGCCCAGACCGCGTCCCTGAAGAAGGTCGAGATGTCCTACATCGGTGGCTAGGAAAAGAAGGCCGCTCCTGACCGACGCCGCGCGGCCGGCTACCTTCGAGGTGGAGGCGTACAACGAGCGCGGCGAGATGGTGCCCACCGCGATCGCCGGCGAGCACCCGCTCACGCTCTATCTCGACAAGCGCGAGCTCGTTACCCTCATGACGCTCGGGCATGCGCCGGAGGCGCTGGTCATCGGCTACCTGCGCAACCAGCGCCTCGTGAACTCGATCGACGAGATTGCCGCGGTGCAGGTCGACTGGCAGACCGAGTCCGCCGCGGTCACCACGCGCTCGAAAAAGCCACGGAAGATCTCCAGGAAGAAAACCGTGACCACCGGCTGCGGGCAGGGGACGATGTACGGCGACCTGATGGAGGACGTCGACAAAGTGAGGCTGCGCAACGACGTGCGCCTCGCTGACGCCGATCTCTTCGTGCTGCTCGAAAGAGTGCGTCGGCACGAGACGATCTACAAGCAGGCCGGCGCGGTGCACGGCTGCGCGCTCGCCACGACCGCCGGCGACATCCTGATGTTCATCGAGGACGTCGGCCGGCACAACGCAGTGGACGCGATCGCCGGCAGGATGTGGCTCGACGACATCGACGGCTCGGACAAGCTTTTTTACACCACCGGGCGGCTCACTTCCGAGATGGTGATCAAGTGCGCTCAGATGCGCATCCCGTTCCTCGTCTCGCGCTCGGGCCTCACGCACATGGGCCACGAGATTGCGAAGAAAGTGGGCATCACCATGCTCGGCCGCGCGAGCGGCCGGCACTACCTCGCGTTCACCGGGAAAGAACGGATGGTCAGGACGGCGCCGCAGCCGACTGCGCTTGCGTAATCGTCCTTCTTGAGGGGAAGAAGAGTGACGCGAGCAGCATCCCCGCCGCCAGCGCCGCGAGTACGAGGAACACGTTCCTGAAGCCGCCTTCGGTGCGATGGAGCACCGCGATGAGCGGCACCGCCACCGCCGCGACGCCGAGCGACACCACGTAGCGCACCGAGAGCACGCGCGCGCGGTATTCGTCGGCCACGTACTTGCCGACGATCACGTCGTTCAGCGGGATCTGGCCGAACACGGCGAGCATCATCGCAAGCGCCGCGGCGAGCATCGCCCAGCCTTCGACGTTCGCCGCGACCGCGAGCAGCGGGATCTGGATCAGGGCGATGCCGATCATCAGCTTGCGCAGCTCGAAGCGGTCGATCAGGCTCCCCATGGCGAGCTGCGCGAGCGCGGCGAGCGAGTAGACGAGCGCGACCAGCGCGCCGATGCCGAAGCTCGTCTGAGTGAGGCTCGCGAGGCGCTCGTCGAATACCTTCGGCATCGCGACCGTGGTGGAATTGAAGATCACCCCGCCGCACGCGGTGGCGATCAAGAGGACCGCGAACACGCGCGCCATCGTGGCGCGGTCGATGTGCAGGCCGATGCTCTTCGATTTCTTCTGCACCGGCCCCGGATCCGGTACGAGCTTGAGGAAGGCAGCCCCGGCCAGGAGGCAGAAAATTCCCGGGATCAGAAAAGCTGCACGCCAGCCCCAGAGGTCCATGAGCGCGCCCGCGACCAGCGCCGCGGCGGCGAGCCCGAGGTTGCCCCAGAGCCCGTTCCAGCCGAGCGCGCGGCCCATCTTTTCCGGCGAGGCGACCAGCATCGCGATCCCGACCGGG
>DATADT010000247.1:0-2573 GCA_036258355.1 Burkholderiales bacterium | reverse complement strand
GTGGTAGACAACCGGCCCGGCGGCAGCCAGAACATAGGCTCTGACCTCGTGGCGAAGAGCGCGCCCGACGGCCACACCTGGCTGCTCGCGCCGGACAACGTCTTCTCGGTGAACCCGCACCTCGGCAAGCAGCCGTTCGACCCGCTTGCCGATTTCATCCCGGTCACGCAGCTCGCACGAATTCAGTTCCTGCTCGTCGTGCACCCGTCGGTTCCGGTGAACTCGGTCGGCGAGTTCGTGGCGTACGCCAAGGCCCGGCCGGGGGAGCTCAACCACGGCTCCTCGGGCAACGGCAGCCCGCAGCATCTCGGCGCGGCGATGTTCCAGCTCCTCACCGGGACGAAGATGAACCATGTCCCGTACAAGGGCGCCGCGCCCGCGGTGGCGGACCTCCTCCCGGGGCGCATCCAGGTCTGGATCGGGGCGGCCAACACGCTGCTTCCGCACATCAAGGAGGGAAAGCTCCGCCTCCTCGGCGACACGCCGACCATCGCGCAAACGGTTCCCGGCTACTCGCTCGACCCGTGGCTCGGGCTTTTCGTGCCGGCCAAGACACCGATGCCTCTCGTCGAGAAAGTCCATTCCGAAGTGACCAAGATCGTCAACGCGCCGGAGCTCAAGTCGCGGCTCGCCGCGCAGGGCATCATGATCGACACCAATTCGCCCGCCGATTTCGCCCGCTTTATCCGCGAGGATCATGCAAGGTGGGGCAAGGTGATCAAGGAAGCCGGGATCAAGGGCGAATGACGACGCGGGACGTACCGGTAGCTTCGCCGGTTCAACAGGCTGTCTGGGGCAGCGACGCCATCGCGGCGATGCTTCGTGCGCTCGACATCCCGTACCTAGCGCTCAACCCTGGCGCGAGCTACCGCGGCCTGCACGACAGCATCGTCAACTACCTCGGCAACGAGCGGCCGCAGATGCTGCTTTGCCTGCACGAGGAGGCCGCGGTCGCCATCGCGCACGGCTACGCCAAGGCCTCGGGCCGGATGATGGGCGTTGTGCTGCACTCGAACGTCGGCCTGATGCACGGCTCGATGGCGATCTTCAACGCCTGGTGCGACCGGGTGCCGATGCTCATCCTCGGCGCCACCGGTCCCTGGGACGCGGCGCGCCGCAGGCCCTGGATCGACTGGATCCATACGGCCTCCGACCAGGGCGCGCTCGTGCGCGACTACACCAAATGGGACAACCAGCCGGCCTCGGTGCCGGCGGCGTACGAGGCGCTGCTGCGCGCGGTGCAGATCGCCGACACTGCTCCGCGCGGGCCGACCTATGTCAACTTCGACGCCGCGCTTCAGGAAGCCAAGATCGGCTCGCTCCCGCCGTTGCCGGATGTAGCTCGTTTTAGGTCGCCTCCTGCAGTTTTTCCCTCAAGGGAAGCCGTCCAGTCGGCCGCGCAGATCCTATCGGCCGCGAAGTCGCCGGCGATCCTCGTCGGGCGAGTGAGCCGCAGCGAAGCCGCCTGGAAAGCGCGCATCGCGCTCGCCGAGAAGCTGCAGGCGCGCGTCTTCACCGATATCAAGACGCCGGCCGCGTTCCCCACCGATCATCCGCTGCACGCCGCGCCGCCGGCCACGTTTGCGGACGGCAAGCTCCTCAAGGACGCGGACGTCATCCTGTCGCTCGACTGGGTCGACACCGCCGGCACGCTGAAAGCCGCGTGGGGCGATTCGCCGGTCGGCGCGAAAGTGATCCGCGTTTCGCTCGACGCGCACGTCCATCGCGGCTGGAGCATGGACTACCAGGGCCTGCCGCCTTCCGATGTTTACCTGATGTGCGAGCCGGACGTGGCGGTGCCGCTTCTCCTGGATGCAGTACGGGCGCGGCCGGCCCTCGCTCTTCAGGAGAATGAAACTCACCCCGAGCCAGACACGGCGGTTTCCATCCGTGCCCTCGCGCGAGCGTTCAACGAGCTCACCGAAGGCATGGACGTGTGCCTGTCGAAGCTTCCGCTCGGCTGGAACGGCGCGTACCGGCATTTCAGGCATCCGCTGGATTACCTCGGCGCGGACGGCGGCGGTGGAGTAGGGGCAGGGCCGGGACTGACCATCGGCGCGGCGCTCGCGATGAAGGAGAAGAAGCAGGGCTCGGGCCGCATGGTCACCGGCATCATGGGCGACGGCGACTACCTGATGGGCGTCACCGCGCTCTGGACCGCGACCCACTACAAGCTGCCCTGCTTGATGCTCGTCGCGAATAACCGCTCCTTCTACAACGACGAGATGCACCAGGAGCGCGTCGCGCGCGAGCGCGGCCGGCCGGTGGAGAACAAGTGGATCGGACAGCGCATCGACGAGCCCGACATCGACCTTGCCGCCATGGCACGCGCGCAGGGCGCGGTGGGAATCGGACCCGTCAAGCAGCTGGATGAACTGAAACCTTCCCTCGTGAAAGCGATAAAGCACGTGAAGGCGGGCGAGGTGTGCGTGGTGGACGTGCGCGTTGTCCCCGGCTACGACGCGCCGATGAGCGGAGCAACCGCGCCCGCGAGGCGCTGACTGGCATCCCCCTTAAGCCACCGCGAGTTCCGCACGCTGTGGTCGGGCTCGCTGCTCTCGTGGTGGAGCCAG
>DATADT010000246.1:0-1886 GCA_036258355.1 Burkholderiales bacterium | reverse complement strand
TTGCAGAAGGAAATGCCGCCGCTCGGCGGTCTGAACGCGACGCCGGTGGAGAAGCTGGGAAAGCTCTTCGTGTCGCCCGGGCCGATCTACGATCCCGAAGGGCGCGGCAAGGACTGGTGGCGCACCGCGCGCGGGCTTTTCGCCGGCGGCTTCCGCTCCGGCGACCGCGTGCTCAACACCTTCGCCTACCACTTTACGCCCGCCGGCTCGATGCTCGAGTCGGGCGCCACGGCAATCGGCTGCACCGTGATCCCGGGCGGAGTCGGGCAGACCGAGATGCAGGTGGCTGCGATTCGCGGTCTGAAAGTGAACGCCTTCGTGGGCACGCCTTCGTTCCTCAAGCTGATCGTGGAGAAGGCCGACGAGATGAAGGCCGACATCTCGAGTCTCAAGAAAGCCCACGTTGGCGCCGAATACCTGCCGCCACAACTTAGGAAGTCCCTTGGAGAGCGCGGCATCCGCGTCTCCCAGACCTATGCGAGCGCGGACCTCGGGCTTATCGCCTACGAGTCGGTGATGCCCGACGGCGCGGTGAACGAGGGCATGATCCTCGACGAGCGCCTGATCCTCGAGATCGTGCGTCCCGGCACCGGCGACCCGGTCGCGCCGGGCGAGGTCGGGGAAGTCGTCATCACGACCTTCAACAAGGACTACCCCCTCATCCGCTTCGCCACCGGCGACCTCTCGGCGGTGCTGCCCGGCACGAGCCCGTGCGGGCGCACCAATGTGCGCATCAAGGGCTGGATGGGCCGCGCCGACCAGAGCACCAAGGTACGCGCCATGTTCGTCACGCCGCGGCAGGTGAACGACATCATGCGGCGGCACCCCGAGGTCCTGCGCGCGCGGCTGGTGGTCGAAGGAGAGGCCGGCGACGACCGCATGACCCTCAAGTGCGAAATGCGCGAGCGGCTCCAGGGCGTCGCCGAAGCGATCATCGCCTCGATCCGCGAGGTCACCAAGCTGCGCGGCGACGTCCAGCTCGTCGAGCCCGGCAGCCTGCCGAACGACGGCAAGGTGATCGAGGACCTGCGGAAGTACGGCTAGCGCCGCCCTTGGGGGGCGCTCAGGATTTTCGCGCTGCGCCGACGGGCAGCGAGTCGACGCGCCGCATCTCGTCGTTTCTCAGCACCGAGGGCTCATCGAGAAACGCCTTGAGGAACTCGATGGCGTCGGCGCCCCAGAACAGCTCGCCGTCGACCACGAAGCTCGGCACGCCGAAAACTCCCCTGGCTGCCGCTTCGTCAGTCTCTTTGCGAAGGAGGGACTTGAGGCGCTCATCGCCGAGCGCGGCGGGGTCCACGTTCAGGTCTCGGCAGAGCGCCTGGAAGTGGGCGGGATCGCTCGCATTCCCGCCATTCATCCAAAGCGGGTCGAAAATCCGTTTGATCGCCGCGGGCTCGGAGCCGCAGGCTAGCGCGAGGCGCAGATGCTGCAACGGGTTGAAGGGGTGCTCGGCCGGGAAGCGGAACGGGATGCCGAGCTCGGCTGCCCACCAGGTGCACCAGCGGTAGGTCCAGCGCCGCTTCGCGGGGATTTCCGCGGGGCCTTTCTGGCCCCAGTGCTGCAGCAGGCCCGCGAACAGAACCGGCTTGAAATTGATATCCGCATCCAGTTCCGGCAGCCGGTGCAAACAGATATAAGAGAAGGGCGAGACGAAATCGAAGTACCAGTCAACGGAGGTTGCCATGGCGGTCAGGATCGAGAAGAAAGGCAAAGTCTGGACGGTGATCCATTCGCGTCCCGAGGCGCGCAACGCGATGGACCCGGCAAGCGCCGACGCGCTTGTTTCCGCGTTCGAGGAGTTCGACCGGGACGCCGATGCTGCGGCGGCGGTGCTGTGGGGCGAGGGTGGGGCGTTCTGCGCCGGCTGGGACCTCAAATACGGG
>DATADT010000245.1:0-5243 GCA_036258355.1 Burkholderiales bacterium | reverse complement strand
CGGCGATGACATCTTCGGCGCCGAGCTGCGCGCGATCCGCGAAGCGAGGCGCAGCATTCACCTCGAGGTCTATCTCTTTCTGCGCGGCCGGGTCGCCGATGAAATGCTCGCCGCGCTCGAGGAGCGCGCGCGCAGCGCCGTGCGCGTGCGGCTGATCATCGACCGCTACGGCAGCCTGCTCACGCCGAAGCGCTACTTCGACTCGCTGATCGCCGCGGGGGGCGAAGTGTGCTGGTACCAGCCGATCGCCTGGTACACGCTGAAGCGCCTCAACAACCGCACGCACCGCGACGTGCTCGTCGTGGATGGGGAGGTGGCGTTCGTCGGCGGCCTCGGTGTCGCGGACTACTGGATCGGACCGCGCCAGCGCGGGCGCCCGTGGCGCGACACCATGATCCAGGTTTCCGGCGCGCTCGCCATGGGGCTGCAGAGCTCTTTCGCGGAGAACTGGCTCGAGGCGGCAGGCGAGATCCTGCCGGACGAGGAGTTCGAGGGCGGCGCGCATGAACGCGAGCTCGCGCCGCCCGGGCCGGAGGTCGCGCTGGTGGTGAACAGCGCCCCCTCCGAAGGCCGCTCCACGCGCGCACGGACGCTCTTCCAGATCCTGGTGGCCTCGGCGCGGAAATCCATCTGCATTGCCTCGCCGTATTTCATCCCCGACCGCCGGCTGTGCGAGGAGCTGGTCGAAGCCGCGCGGCGCGGCGTGTCGGTCACGGTGCTGGTGCCGGGGCGCTGGAACAATCACCCGCTCACGCGCCTCGCGAGCCGCCGGCGCTACGGCCAGCTGCTCGAGGGCGGCGTCGCGATCCGCGAGTACCAGCCCGCCATGATGCACGCCAAGATCCTGATCGTGGACCACCTCTGGAGCGTGGTGGGCTCCACCAACTTCGACAACCGCTCGTTCGGGCTGAACGACGAAATCAACGTCGCCATCCTGCAGGAGGAGCTCGCCGCGAGGCTGGAAGCCGATTTCGCGGCGGATCTCGCTGACAGCGCGGCGGTCACGCTGGAGCAATGGCGCCGCCGCGCCCTCGCCGAACGCGCGTTCGCCAGCGTCGCGCGGCTGCTCGAGCGGCAGGCCTGACTTCGAAAGGATTACATAGGGCCGCGGATCCCGCGAAACAGAAGATTTCCTGCTTGCCGAATGGCCCCTATCACCTCATCAACGATCCGGCGCCCAGCGACGTTCCGCGCTTGCCGTTGAGGAGATCGCGCTCGCGTCACTGGTAGAAGGCAGCTAGTGCATCTTTCACGAACTGGGGCAGATTGCGCTGCACCGCCAGCGACGGCAGGTAATCCGGATCATCGGCGACCGTAAGCGGATCGAGTTTCAGACTCTGAAGAATCTCGGAGAGCGGTTTCGCGGCCGCTGCGGCGGCGAGGCGTCGTGTGGGCCCGGTGAGTCCGCCGCCGCGCCTGCTCGGAAGCCGCGGCCGTAGATCAACCCCGGTGTCCTCGAGCTCGTCGAGCGCGAGTTGCCAGGTGACGGGCGCGCGGGCCCGCCCGATTGCCGAAACGCGCTTGGGCGTCTCGAGCTGCTTCGCGAGGGCGGGCAGCCTGGAAAGTGCGTCCTCGAGGGTTTCCGTGGCCTGCGAGAGCTTGATCGCTCCCACGACCGGATCCTGGGTGTCCTGCTTCAGAAAGATCCTGCGCGCCTCACCACCAATGGTGAGGCTCTCACCGGACGCGTTGAGATCGGTCATCAATGGCTTGCGCCCGAACCTCGGGATGCCGTTGATGACGACGAGCGAGATATCGAGCTCTTTCGCGCGGATCAGTTGATCGTACGGGTCGGCGGAGCTGCCCTTCACGACGAGGAGGTCGGCCCGTTTTCCGGGCTCCAGCGTACCGAGGGCCGTCCCCCAGCCGAGAATCCTTGCCCCGGTGCGGGTCGCCATAGCGACGATATCGTGCTTGGCCAGTCCACCGATCTGCTCAGCAACGAGCCAGGCAACCTTCAGCTCACCGAGCAGGTTCTTGCTGCCCGAAGGCGACCAGTCCGATCCGATGCCGATACGAACGCCAGCGGCAAGCGCGGCAGCGATATCGGCTGTACCGCCGTACAGAAGGAGGTTGCTCATTGGCGACCACACCATCGAGCCGCCGAGGGAGCCTAAAACCGAGAAATCCTCGCGCTTCAGCGCGGCGCAGTGGATACCTGCAAGCTGTGGAGTGATAGCCCATTCGTTGCCAGCCATCTTCAGCGCGAGGAAATGCTCTCTCGCCTTCGAGTCCACGCCCTCGCTGAGATGCAGGAGGAAGCAGGTTTCCCGCTTCAGACGCGCCAGGAACTTCGCGGCGCTCTTCGCCTCGACATCAGCGATCCGAGTCTCCACCTCGGGCAGGTCGGCGTCGTCTGTGTCTTCGACGTTGCGCACAATGCCGCGGTAGAAGCGCCTGATCCCTGCGTTGCTGAAGAGCGCGATGCCCTGGCTCGTGGTCACGCCGCTTACCAGGCACTTCGCCTCGACGTAACGGATGAGCGCTGGGAGCAGCGATGGGCTCTTGCCGACAACGGTCATCGGGCCGCTGATAAGCCGGCGGTACTCGGCGATCGTTCCCCATTGATTACGGTTCGAGTACTGCTTCGGCACCTGCCACAGCCGAAGCGCGTTATAGGCCAGGTGGTTGTGAAGCTCGATCAGCCCGGGAAAAAGGGTTCCACCGGTATTGACAACGCGAACGGCCTCGAAACCGGGCGGTGCCGGCTCTGCAGTCCGGCGCACGGCGACGATCAGCCCTTTGTCAATGTAAATCCGCCCATCGCGGACGACCGTGAGGGCATCGTCCATGGCCACGACATCTCCCCCCAGGACGATGGGTGGACCGTCGAGCGGATCTACTGGCGGCTTCTTCTTGGCCATGAATTGCTGCCCTGCCTTGGTGTGTGTTCTTGCATTTGACTAAAGGCTCCGGAACGAGCCAGTCGATGTGGCGTTACTTGATTGCGCCAGGCGGTGCCCGCATGAAAATCGTGCGCCGTTTGAGCTCGGGTGAGGTGCCCTGTCGGTCCGCCCAGCTCTCCTCGCTCAGCATCCATTCAGGAAGTCCAGCGGGCAGATCCTCCGGCGGCAGGTCTGGAAGGTCACTATCGGTAAACTTCTTGCCGTAAAGCGAGAGCGGCGTCGAAACGTCCGGATGGCTGATCTTCGGCTTGAGGCGCTGCAGACCGCCATTCCAGCGCGATAGCAGGGTCTCGATCGCTTTGTCGTGCTCGGCCCTCGATTTAGAGGAGCTTTCCGGCCAGGTCGGATGGGTCAGGGGCTCGAAGGGCAGAGCGGACCGGCCGACTGCATCGCTTGAAATGAGCCATTGCTGCCACGCCTGGTTCGCGAGTCCGCCGAAGGCGATCACCGCCTCGATCGGACTCGAGTCAAGGATCGCCTTGATCCACTGGTTGCGATATTTGGTGATCGCGGGATTCTTGATCTGGCGCGAACCGCCGCCCTGCCCGAAGACGCTGTAGAGGAACGCGTTGATAAGCACGTAGCTCCGCGTGAAGCCGAGCCGCTTGAGGAATCCGTGTACTCGCTTACCCGCGGTGCCCACGAGAATCCGCCGAAGGCAGGCCTCGTGCTGGGCCGGGTCCTGACCGATGATGAGCACTCGTGCGCTGCCATCGAGGCGCCCCCGGTGAAAGACGGGCCCCCATTCGACCCGGAAATCCTTCACCGGGTGGACGTCCCGGCCGGGATAGTTCGCGACGAGCGTCGCGAATGGTTCGCGGTTGTAGCCCGGACAGAAGGGTATGGGCATGTCTCGTTTTCCTGCGCCGTGTTCGCTGGACGGTCAGGACGTCGGGCTTTCTGACATAGCGCTGACCGTGACGGTCGGACGAATTTTTTCCTTAATCCACGCCGAGACCCAATCGCTTGGGTGCTTGGGCGATCATTTCGACTGCACGGGATGCATTGGCCGCCGCACGCGCCACTGCCGGGCGAGCCCTCCGTGGCTGCGCGCGCCGCGCAAGCTTTCTGATCTGCTCCGGATAGCTCGTGCCCGCCCTGTAACGCATCGAGCGCCGCGTCATCTGCGCTTTACCCTTGATCGCCATGCGTGCGCGGGCGCGCTTGTCGCCCTTGAGCGCGTAGGTCTCGTGCTGGCCGCTCTGCGGGTTGTAGAAGCCGATGTATCCGCCAGGGTTGATGCCGAACGACCCGAGCGGCTTGCCCTTGTAAAGCCGGCCCAAGAAATCGTTGCGCCCGCCCTCCTCCACGTCGGGTGTGAAGTACAGCGGCAGCAAGAAATTCGACACCGGCACGCCGTCCACCTTATAGGTCTCGTCCTGCACAGCATCGCACATCTCGTACCAGTGGAACACTTCGCGGTCCGGATCTGCAGGGTGCCGCCCGGCGACCAGAAGGTTCGCCTCCGGGTCTGCGAGCAGCTCGAGCGCCTCGTGAGAGAAGGTGACCGTCCACGGCTCCCCGACCTCCTTCACGAGCTCGGTGAACACGAATCCGAACGGTACGCCGCGCGCGTGACGGTCGTGGTAGCCGAGCGCATCGTCAACGTTGACCTCATCCCATAAGTAAAGGATGGCGTCGCCTCGTAGCTCGGGCAGGGACTCCTCGTCGGGGTCCTTGCCGATTGCACCCTCCAGCCGAAGCTCGGCTCCCATGTGCCAGTGCGGCAGGAAGTCGTGCGCAATCTGACGGTTGACGGCCCGGATGCCGTCCTGCACCTCCTCATCGGAGAGCTTCCCGCCGGTGTGATTCACCACCGAAATCAGCATCGATCCTCCGTTCTCCGGCTATAAGGATCTCGAGTTTCGTCTCCGCCTGCGCGACGGCGACCGGCGATCATACGATGATAAGCATTCAGCGATCGATCCCGACTCCGCGCAGCCCATGAGGTCGTGCCGCTGCTGAACTGCACGACGCAGGAGAGCGGTTTGTCAACCGGCTGCTTCAGAACGCCTCGCAGGCGAATGCACAGACCAAGGCGCTGAGATAGAAAAGACGGTGACCGGTTCGGCGAAGCCGCGCACCACGATATCCCCGACGGCGACGAGCCTCGCCTGCGGTAGCGCCTTCGCAGTGGCGGCGGAGACGAGGAGCGAGGTGCCGTGGTCCTTGCAAAGCGCCTCGAGCCGGGCGGCAAGGTTGACAGTGTCCCCGTGCACCGTGTAGCTCTGGCGTCCGCCGCCGCCCACGTTGCCGGCCACCAGGAGGCCCGTGTTGATGCCGATGCGCACCCGGATGCGCTCGCCGGCGAATTCACGTTCCGCGACGCACGCCAGG
>DATADT010000244.1:0-2972 GCA_036258355.1 Burkholderiales bacterium | reverse complement strand
GAAGTTCCAGGCGAGAGCATCGTGCGTGTCCTGAGCGAGAGCTTCTCCCGCGAGCCGATGGCGCGGGCGCTCGGGGCGTCCGCGCGCGACCTCGCTCCTTTCGTCAGGCGTTTCATGCCCGAGTGCACGAGCAACGGTCTTTCGGTCGTCGCCGTGCGCGACGATGACCCGCAGGCCGTCGTCGCGGCCTTCCTGTCACGTGATTTCAAGTCGCCCGTGCCCGAGGACATCCTGGAGGACTGCCCCTGGTTCCTGCCGGCGGGCCAAGCGCTGATGAGCGTCGGCGAGATCTATGAAGCGAAGCATCCGCGTCTCAAGCGCGGCGATGCCGCCGATCTGTGGATGGTGGGCACGGACACGCGGTTCGCGTTACGCGGAATCGCGAGCCGGATGTTCCGTCTTTGCTTGAGTCTTGCCCGCGCGCGCGGCTTCAGTCGCTGCGTGACGGAATGCACCGGCCACTATTCGCAGACCGCGGCCCGGCGCGCCGGCTTCGAGGAAATCACGCGTCTCGTCTACAAGGATTTCCGCTTCGAGGGGCGGGCGGTCTTCGCCGGCATCCCCCTTCCGCACACGCACCTCGCGTTCTACGAGCGGAAGCTCTAGCTGCATTCCTTCGGCACGACGTCGGATACGCGTTCCACTTTGCGCAAGTGGAACAGGCCGTCGTAGTCCCGCGCGAAGCCTTCTCTTGGGGATCTAGCAGCTTGATGCAAAAGTCCCCGAACGAATCGTTGGGCGAATAGTCTTACGGCACAACAAGTTCGTGAAGGGAGAATAAGAATGCGCGGACACGTTGACCCCCAGGGTTCGATGTTCAGCTATTTCTCGCCGGAGTCGCGGGTGCCGGCAGAGCATCCGCTGCGTGCGATCAAGCGCGACGCGGACGTGGTGCTTGCCTCGCTGAGCGCTGAGTTCGACGAGCTGTATGCCGAGATCGGCCGGCCGTCGATCCCGCCCGAGCGGCTGCTGAAGGCGAGCCTGCTCATTGCGCTTTACTCGGTGCGCGCTGACCGGATGTTCTGCGAGATGCTCGACTACAACATCCTGTTTCGCTGGTTCCTCGATATGAGCTTGGAGGAACAGGGGCTGGATCAGTCGAATTTCTCTCGGCTGCGCGAGCGGCTCGACAAGACCGATCTCGCCTGCCGCTTCTTCGATGCTGTGGTGAGCGAGGCACGCAAGCGCGGGCTGCTCTCCGATCAGCACTTTACGGTTGACGGGACGCTGATCGAGGCTTGGGCATCGACGGCCAAGAGTCTGCGGCGCAAGAGCGGCCCGCCGTCGGAGGGCGGACCGGATGATCAGGGGATGGTCAACTTCCGCGGCGAGCGCCGCTCGAACGACACCCATGAGTCGAAGACCGATCCGGACGCGAAGCTCCTGAAGAAGGGCAAGGGCCGCGAGACGAAACTCAGCTACGGCGGGCACGCTCTCATGGAGAACCGAAACGGCCTGTGCGTCGACATCGAGGTGCGCTCGGCGCTCCAGACCGAAACCGAGGTCGCCAAGGACATACTTTCCCGGCAAGCCAGAAAGCGCGTTCGGCCCATGACGCTCGGAGCCGATAAGGGCTATCACACCAAGGACTTCGTCGCGCATCTGCGGAAGAAGAACGTCGCGCCGCACATCGCCGAGATCGAAGGCCGCAAGACCCCAGGTCTCGATGCACGCACCACGCGCCACGCCGGCTACGCGGTCAGCCAGAGAAAGAGAAAACGCGTCGAGGAGATCTTCGGCTGGATGAAAGCTTACGGCGGGCTGCGTCGCACGATGGCCCGCGGCCTGCCGCGCGTGCGCATTCACGCCTATATCGTCGCCGCGGCGTACAACTTGCTGCGCATGAGTCGATTGCCAGCAGCCACAGGCTAATTGCCTTCGCAGGAGCTGAAAATGGGCAAACGAGCGCAAAACGCAGCCGTTTGGAGCACAAAATTCGCTCACCAGCCGACGCGAAGCTCGAACCGGGGGATGAATTCGCTCATGTCTCATCGTTTTGCATCAGGCTGCTAGAGAGGCCGAGTACTCGCCCTCGACGAGCACGAGCGGCTCCATCACGAGCCCGGTGAGCCTCTCGTAGGCTGCGCGCGCCGCGGCCTCGAGCTCGCGCCCACGGCGCATCGCCGGCGTCACCGGGCGCTGAGCGCGCCCCCGTACGCTCGAGCCACAGTTGGTAGGGCGTTTGCCACGGGGAGACGCCCACGACCGCGGGCGTCTCGGAAGCGTTCCGATACCTGCGCCGGTGCTCGACCCATTCCGGCGTGCCTTGAACCAGTTTCAGGACCGTGCTCATGCCGTCCTCCGCTTCGCGCGCTCGAGGGTCTGGATGACGCGGTCGTACTCCGCGGCAGGGATCTTCTCGAGCGACTCCACCCGAAAGAACGCGAGCAGCCGGTCGAGGGTCGTGCCCGTCTCGGCGAGGAGCGCCTTCACCTTGGCGATCTGCTCTCCGCTCAGGGTGGCTGCGGCCGCCGCAGGCGGCTTCGGCTGCTGGACGGGCTGCTTCCCGGCATTTTCTGGCCGGGGCCTTTTGTCAGTTTTGTCGGCCTCGGGTAAGTCCTCCTCCCCCGCATAAACGTACAGGCCGAGCCCATGCAGTGCGATGGCCTTGACGAGGCACCGCTGGATCGAGGTGTTCACGTCGAAGCTGTTGGGTGCCTCGATGGGGCGGTTCTTCCCGTCGAGCACGGGGTGGATCTGGCTCAGAGTTACCCCCTGCACGGTGACTGCGACCTCTACGAAGTACCCCACATCGGTCTTGAGGTAGGGCAGTCCGGCGAAGCGCTTCACCTCCCAGGTCGCCGCGGGATCCGCGAGCCGTAGCTGCTCCACTGCGTAGGGCCACGACAGGTATGCAAACTGACCTTTGCGCTCAAGGTGCTGCGAGACGTTCAGGCGGCTTAGCTTCTCGCACTAGAGGACGTTGAAAGTCGCAAGCGGTATGAGGTTGAGCTTCAACTCGGAAAGACGGA
>DATADT010000243.1:0-1841 GCA_036258355.1 Burkholderiales bacterium | reverse complement strand
GTACGGCGAGCTGCCGGATCCCGCACCCGCCGCCGGCGAGGCGCTAATCGCAGTGCACGCGGCGAGCGTCAACGCCGCGGACTGGAAGATGCGGGCCGGGCAGTACGGCGCCTCGATCTCCTTTCCGCATGTGCCAGGCCGCGATTTTTCGGGCGTCGTGATCAAGGGCGCGGCCGACTTCAAGCCGGGCGAGGCAGTGTTCGCGGTATGCGAGGTGCCGCGCGAGGGCGCATACGCCGGGAAGATCGCCATTCGCGAGGCCATCGTGGCGCGCAAGCCCGAGAAGCTCACGCATGTGCAGTGCGCGGCGATCGCGCTCGCCGGGCTGACGGCCCTGGTTTCGCTCGAGGAGACGCTGAAGCTCAAACGCGGCGAGACGATCCTCGTCCACGGCGGCGCGGGCGGCGTCGGCGGCTTCGCGGTCGGGCTGGCGAAGCACCTCGGGGCGCGCGTCATCGCGACGGCGAGCGCGGCGAACCACGACTATGTGCGCTCGCTCGGCGCAGACGAGGTGATCGACTACCGCGCGCAGGATTTCACCAAGCAGCTGAAGGACGTCGATGCAGTGTTCGACACCGCCGGCGGCGATGTCACGACGAGGAGCTTCGGGGTGCTGCGCTCGGGCGGCCGCCTCGCCACGGTGGCGGCCGGGGCCGGTGCGCCCCCTTCGCCGCGATCGGACGTGGCTTCGCTACGACCCAACGTCAAGCGCGAAAGGCGAGCTCTCGAGCGCGTCGCCGAGCTGGTCACCCAAGCTGCCGTGCCGCTGCCGGAGATCGTGGAATATCCCCTGGCAAAGGCGGCTGAAGCTCACCGCGTGAGCGAAGCGCGGCACCTCCGCGGCAAGCTAGTGCTTCGCGTCCTGTAAAGCTTCCCATACCCGCCGCGGCGTGGCGGGCATGTCGAGGTGCTTCACCCCGAGCGGGCGCAGCGCATCCAGGATCGCGTTCATCACCGCCGGCGGCGCGCCGACGCAGCCGGCCTCGCCGATGCCTTTCACGCCGAGCGGGTTGGTCTTCGCCGGGACGTCGATGAAGTCGAGCTCGTAGTGCTGCGGCAGGTCGGCCGCGCGCGGCATCGCGTAGTCGGTAAGGCTCGCCGACAGCATCTGGCCCGATGCGCGGTCGAAGGCCACGTTCTCCATCAGCGCCTGGCCGATGCCCTGCGCGAGCGCGCCCTCGATCTGGCCGTGGCAGATCATCGGGTTGATGACTCTTCCGACGTCGTCCACCACCGCGTAGCGGTCGATCTCCACCACGCCGGTTTCGGGATCGATCTCCACCTCGCACGCATGGCAGCCGTTCGGGAACGTGGGAGGGGCGGCCGATGAGCCGCTCGCATCCAGCCCGGCGCCGAACCTGGTGGTCGGCCCGACAGGACGATAGAACGCCCTTGCGACCTCCGTCAGTGCAATCGAGCGATCGGTCCCGACAACGCTGAATTTCCCTTCCTTGAACTCGATGTCTGCTCCCGCAGCTTCGAGCAGGTGGGCTGCCATCGACTTGCCTTTCTCGATGATGCCGTCGGCGGCGGCCCTGAGCGCCGAGCCACCCAGCATTGCGCTGCGCGAAGCGTACGTGCCGCGCCCGAACGACACCGCGTCGGTATCGCCCTGGACGAGGCGGACGTTCTCGAACGCAACGCCGAGCCAGTCCGACACGAGCTGCGCGTACGTTGTCGCGTGCCCCTGGCCATGGCTGTGCGTGCCGGCGACGATGGTCACCATTCCGCTCGGGTCGAAGCGCAGCTCCATGCGCTCGTTGAAGACGCCGGAGTCCTCCAGGTAGTAAATGAGCGCCCGGCCTCGCAGCTTCCCGTTTTTCTCCGATTCCTTTTTCCTG